>JAJQCL010000086.1 GCA_021202715.1 Lachnospiraceae bacterium | reverse complement strand
AATATATTCCAACCTATTTTATAATTGCTGCGTGAAATTCACTATACATCATTCCTTTATGTGCTTTTCAGCGCAGCAGAAAGGAACGGTCATATTATGTCAAAAGAAGAAAAAAAATACAGAGCACCGACTTTATGGGAATCCCTGATCGTAATATCGGCCCTGATCCTGATGATCGTTGTCGGATTCATTATTTTCAAACTGCCCATCAATCTGATGCTGATTGCTTCAGCGGTGGTCGCTGCAGCTATGTCGGCCAGACTGGGATGGGGCTGGAGCGAAATGCAGGAAGCAATCGCCCGAAATCTGAAAAAAGCAATGCCTGCCATATTCATTATGTACATTGTTGGTATGGTGGTAGGGTCTTTTATCTATAGTGGAACGATCCCTATGATCGTCTACTATGGCTTAAAAATCATTAACCCCAAATTCTTCCTCCCTTGTTGTTTTCTAACCTGTACAGTGCTATCCATGGCCACAGGTACATCTTGGGGCTCAGCCAGTACAGCCGGTCTGGCATTGTTCGGGATCGCTAATGGGCTTGGAATGCCGATCCCCGTTACTTTGGGCGCAATTGTTGCAGGATGTGTGATCGGTGACAAAATGTCCCCGCTCTCTGATTGTTGTAATATGGCTGCGTTGGGAACAGGCTCTGACGTATACGCTATGATCAAAAATATGTTGTGGACTACTATTCCCGCTGCAGTCATCGCGCTGGTCATTTATACGGTATATGGTTTTACCGCTTTAGGGGATGTGGCATCCGCTAACAGTGAGAGCGTAGAGCTTATCCTGACACAGTTAGACAGTATCTATCAATGGAGTCCGCTGTTGCTGATCCCGTTTGTGGTTATTATTGGCGGCGTAGCGATGAAGTTCTCCGCAGTTCCTTGTATGATAATTGCGTCTGTTTGCGCAGTTATACTTGGAACACTGTGTCACGGCTTTAACCTTGTAGATGGAGTTAACGCAATGGCAACTGGATTCACGACAGCCATGATCAATACTGGTGTCGACACAGCAAACCTGAGTGAAGATGTCTTGACTTTGCTGGAACGCGGTGGTATCTCCAGTATGTTCAACACCGTGTTTCTTGTGTTTTGCGCCTATTCCTATGCAGGTATTGCCCAGGATGCCGGCTTTTTTGACACTGTTTTCAACCTGTTTATTGATAAGCTGAATGATAGAAAATCGACAGTTATTGGCTCAGTATTAACCGGTGTATTCTTTACAATTGTGGGTGGAAGCTCCTATATTCCGTTGTTCATGGTGGGAACATTGTTCAAAAAACAATATCTAAAGCAAAACATCAGCCTTTTGAATCTTTCCAGGGCTGCCGGAGATACCGGCAGTATGATGATCGCTATTGTACCTTGGTCAACTTCCGGGACATACTATACCGGTCTATTCGGTGTAAGCCCTGCCGTTTTTGGATTATGGACAATTGTACCATTCCTTTGTCCGCTGATTGCCATATTCTATGGGATTACCGGTATCGGCATGAAAATGCTCGATCCGGAAGACGCTAAACGGCAGCTTGCAGAGTTGGAAGCCGGAGAATAATGCAATAATTTAAAATGCATGTCAAAATGAGTGCAGGCCACCCGTTATACAGGTGGCCTGCACTTACCCTCTATAATGGCGTGATATTGGCCACACTTCAAAGCGCAGTAAAGCGGTCTGCCAACTGCATAGTTTCTCAGACGGCCCCACAAACCAGGGTTTGTTTTTATTTGCTCTTATTAGCTGATTCACCCGTAAACGGTAATCGCAAAATAAAGCCGCGGAGTGACAATAGCCGTTCTGAGCCTTATAATGATAGCCGGAGAATGTAAGCACTTTACTCTATTCACTACCGTTTCAAGATCCTCTGGCATTTCGCTGCGCACTCTGTTTTTGCGAAAATCTTTCGGGGACGAAATAGAAATTTATATGATACAATCAATTTATTACATCCCAAGCACAACCCATGCGAAAAAACAGCGTCCTTATACTCAGAATGGAGGGCATCCGATGGAAGATCACGAGCTTATCAATCTGTTCTGGGACCGACGGGAGGAGGCGATCCCGGCCACAGCGGACCGCTATGGCCGTTACTGTTTCTCCATCGCTGATCATATACTGAGCAGCAGGGAGGATTCTGAAGAGTGTGTCAACGACACCTGGCTGCGAACCTGGTACGCCATCCCGCCGTCGCGCCCTTCCCGCTTCGCCGCCTTTCTGGGAAAGATCACCCGCAACCTGGCTTTCGACCGCTACCGCGGACGGCGGCGGCAGAAACGGGGCGGCGGGGAGATGGCGCTGGCTCTGGATGAACTGGCTGAATGTATCCCCTCTCCCCACACGCCGGAGCAGGCGGTGGAGGAGGCGGAACTGGTGCGGCAGCTGGATCTCTTTCTGGAAGAGTTGTCGGAGCGGGACCGCTTCATCTTCCTGCGGCGCTACTGGTATGTAGACCCGCTCGCCGACATAGCTCGCCGCCTTGCTCTCCATGAGAGCACCGTGAAATCCAGCCTGTTCCGCAGCCGAAAGAAGCTGCGGGAAGCTCTGGAGAAGGAGGGAATTGTCTTATGAGAGAAGACGAAACATCCCGGGGAGCGGAGAGACTCTTTGAAGCGATGAACGAGATCAATGACGCATGGGTCGAGGAAGCCTCCGATGAAACACCCCTGAAATCACCCCGGAAATCACCAAAGCGCCGTTTCCCCCGCCGTCTGGCGACTCTGGCCGCCTGTTTCTGCGTCGCTTTCGTCGCCTACGCGGCCTGGCGAATAAGTACGCCGGAGAAGAGCACGGCGATCCGGGAGACAGACATGGATCTCTACGGTCAGGAGGAGGCCGCCGCCGAACTGGAGGAGCCCGATGCCAACGTCGGCCTCTCAGATGGCAAGGAGACCATCGCGGGCGACGAAGAGGGTACCGGCGAAAACGCCGTTTCAAAGGAAACCGAAGAAATGGGCGCGGTTTCCGGCGAAATCACGGAGGAGACCGCGGAGGCCTCCGATGTCACAACGGCGGCCGAGGATATTGGAGATAATTCAGAAAGCGCGGAAGAGTTCACCGCGGCCGCTGCCGACGAATATGACTCCCTGGAGAACCTGCGTTTTGCCGTACTGACAGAGCTCTGGGAGTCGGATGCCGCCCTCAATGACGGCGTCACCTGGGCCGTTCTGGATCTGGCGGATTTCCCGGAAGAAGGATTTGCCGCGCTGACCGAAGAGGAACAGGAACTGCTTGCCGACCGGGCCACAGACGCTTTCGGTGTGACCGTGACTCTGGCCTCCTCCGGCGAACACACCGCAGAGGAAGCAGTCACTGATCCGGAAGGCCTCGCGCTGTATCTTACCTGTACCGGAATCACCGGCGACAGCTCCTTCACCTTCTCCGCCCGTAAGATCGCCGGCGGCGACGGAGCCATCTATTTCGAAGAATGTGAAGCGAAAATAGAAAACGGCGTCTGGAACTGGGAAGCCGGAGGATTTGCCGTTTCATAAAGCTCAGATAGAAAAACCGCGGTCAAAGAGGTATTCTCTGGCCGCGATTTTTTTACGATTTATTTATTTTTTCCAGGTCTCCGGGTGAAACAATACCAACATGGGGATGATCTCCAGCCGTCCCGCCAGCATATCAAACATGAACACATATTTGGACAAAAGCGAAAACTCCGCGAAATTCCCCGTAGGTCCCACCACGTTCAGGCCGGGACCGATGTTGTTGAGCGTAGCCGCTACCGCGGTGAAGTTGGTCGTCAGGTCAAAGCCGTCCAGACAGATCAGCAGGAAGGAGACCACAAAGATCAGGGCGTAGGTCATAAGAAAGATGTTCGCTGAGCGGAGTACATTTTTATCGACCGCCTTGCCGTCGGTCTTTACGGTTTTAATACTACGCGGATGAATCTGCTGCAGCAGCTCCAGGCGTATCTGCTTCGCGTACAGAATCATGCGGGACACCTTCATGCCGCCGCCGGTGCTGCCGGCGCAGGCGCCGATGAACATGATACAGACCATCAGAGCCCGTGAGAAATTGGGCCAGAGGTTGAAATCCGTGGTGGCAAAACCGGTCGTCGTCATGACGGAGGACACCTGAAAGGCCACCTGCTGCAGACTGGTCAGGAAGGAATTCCCGGCCGCGGTCAGATTCAACGTGATCAATGCCACCACGGCCAGATAGATCGCCAGATACCAGCGGACCTCCTCCATATGAAGGGCGTCGCTCACTCTGCGGATCAGGATGTAATAATAGAAGCTGAAATTCACGCCGAAAAGGAGCATGAAGACCGTGATTACATTTTGCAGGTAAACGGAATAACCGGCAATACTGTCCGCTTTGATCCCGAAGCCGCCGGTACCCGCCGTGCCGAACGCATGGCACAGGGAATCAAACAACGGCATACCTCCCAGCAGGAGCAGCACGACCTCCGTCGCTGTCAGGACAATATAGATCGTATACAGGAGAGAGGCCGTCTGGCGCACCTTGGGCACCAGCTTCCCCACGGAGGGACCCGGGCTCTCCGCCCGCATCAGATTCATGGTGGAAGCGCCGGACAGCGGCAGGACAATGAGGATAAAAACCAGCACCCCCATACCGCCGATCCAGTGTGTGAAGCTCCGCCAGAACAGGTTGCTGTGGGACAGAGCCTCCACATCCGTCAGAATGCTGGATCCGGTCGTCGTGAAGCCGGAGATCACCTCGAAGAGCGCATTTGTAAAGGAAGGGATATCCCCGCTGACGACAAAGGGCACGCAGCCAATGAGACTCAACACGATCCAGGCCAGCGCCACCGCCACGAAGCCCTCCCGTGCATAGAAAGTCATGGAACGGGGCTTCCGGCGACGCAGCAGATACCCGGCCGCGATGCAGAGCAATCCCAGAATCAGATAGATTACGGCATCCTGCATTTCCCCGTAGAGCAGACCCACCAGGGCCGGAGGCAGGAAAAACACGCCCTCCATCATGACGACCCAGCCGATGACAAAGACAATGATTGACAGATTCATGGTCTCTCCTCCCTACCGCAGCGGGCTCCGGAGGATCTCCCGGATATCGCCCAGCCCCCGATGCGTGGTGACGACCACAACCGTATCCCCTTTCTCCAGGGTGTCCCGACCGCCGGGGGTGATGATCTTCCCGTCCCGCAGGATGCAGCAGATCAGAAGATTGTCCTTCAAGCGCAGATCCATCAGCGGTTTCCCCGTCACCGCCGACTGCTCTTTCAGGCGGAATTCCAGCGCCTCGACCTGTCCGCCCACCAGGCGGTAGACTGCCTCTACATTGCTGCTGTGGGAATTATTCAGGGAACGCACATACTGGCTGATATACTCCGCCGTGATATCCTTGGGAGATACCAGGCTCCCCACAGGGAGGGACTCGACGATATCATCCAGAGAGAGATGATTATTCTTCGTGATCTTCTTACACCGGGGCGCCATCTTATTTGCATAAAGAGAAAGGAAGACATTTTCCTCATCCAGACTGGTCAGCGCCACGAAAGCATCCATGCCGGTCAGTCCCTCTTCCAGAAGCATCTCATAATCCGTCGCATCTCCGTAGACAATATTGGCCTCCGGCAGCGCGTCGCTGAGGAACTCGCAACGACTGTATTTTTTCTCCACAATCGTCACCGAGAAACCATTTTTCAACAAACGTTTTGCCAGATAATAGGAAATCGTGCTGCCCCCGGCGATCATCACCCTGCGCAACGGACGGACAGACAGCCCCACCGACTCGCAGAAGCTGCGAATCTGCCGGGGCGGCAGGATGATATAAATGATATCTCTCTGCTCCAGAACTGTGGCGCCGTTGGGGATCTCGATCTCCCGCCCGCGCTGCCGGATACAGATCAGTGCCTGCCGATTGAAACGGGCAGAGAACTCGTCCACCCGCATCCCGTCCAGAATCGAGCCTGCAGGAATCTCCAGCTTCAGCAGATCCACGGACCCCTTGGCGAAGGAATCGATTTCCATGGCCGAGGGCACCTCGATCAGGTGCGCGATCTCCCGCGCCGTGGAGAACTCCGGATTAATGATCAGAGAGGTTCCCATGCACTGGCGGATGTAAGCAATCTCCTCGAAATACTCCGGATTCCGCACCCGGGCCACGGTACGGCAGTGGCTCGTCTTCTCGGCGATGAGGCAGCTCAGCAGATTCACCTCATCCTGATCGGTTACCGCGATGAGAAGATCCGCCTCCTCAACGTTCGCCTCCCGCAGCGTACGGACGCTGGTTCCGCTGCCATTTACCATCTGCACATCCAGACTCCCGGATACAGACTGAATCCGTTCCGCCGACGGCTCAATGACCGTGATATCATGTCCCTCGCCGTTCAGCTGCCGGGCCAGGGTGTATCCCACCTTGCCGCAGCCCACGATGATAATATTCATATGTGCTCCTTATATCGAGCGGCCTCCCCCGTCAGGGCCGTTCGGACAGTCGTATACGCCTTTTACTATATGAAACTTTGAGCCAAAAAGCAAGCGGAAGTTAACCGCCTAAACGCAAAAACAGAGCCGACCCAACGGAAGGCTCTGCATATATGCTTATTTCCCCCTGACTGATGCACACGCCGATCTTCCTCACAGAAGACGGACATGGTCGATGGAACCGCTCTCCTGGAAGGACTCCCACTCGCCGATATTCACGGCATGGTCGCCGATGCGCTCCAGATATTTGGCGATCAGCAGCACATCCACGCAGGCATCTTCCCGTCCGGTCCCCCTGCGGAGAAAACGGATCACGTCCGCCTGGACAGCGGCAAAGAGGCTGTCGACGACGTCATCCCCCTCGGTGACTTCGCGCACCCGGCTGGCATCCCGGCTCACAAAAGCCTCGATCGCCCGGTGCATCTGCTCCCGGGTCTCTGCGATCATGGGCTCCAGATGATCGGAGATCTCCCCCAGATCGACGTACTCCCCCCGAAGCGCCAATTCCGCGATATCCGCCACATGATCGCCGATCCGCTCGATGTCCGTGACGACCTTCAGGGAGGCCGACACCACACGAAGATCCCGGGCGATCGGCTGCTGCTTCGTGATCAGATGCAGGCACTGAGCCTCCACCGCCCGCTCCATATCGTTGACATCACGGTCGTTTTTCACGAGCGCCTCCACCGTGCCGAAATCTGAGGCCGGAAGAGCGGCAAACAGCCGATCATAATTGCTTTCCACCTGATATCCCATGTCAGCCACGCTCTTTCGCAGCTCCTGCAGTTCCTGTTCAAATACTAATCTGGTTGCCATACCACACTCTCCTTCTCTGTCAGCCGAACCGCCCGGTCACATAATCCTCGGTCCGCTTGTCGCTGGGATGCTCGAAAATATTTCGGGTGACGTCAAACTCTACGACCTCTCCCACCAGGAAGAAAGCCGTGTAATCCGACACACGGGCGGCCTGCTGCATATTGTGAGTGACGACGGCGACGGTGTATTTCTTCTTCAGTTCCACCATCAGGTCCTCGACCTTCAGCGTGGAGATCGGGTCCAGCGCCGAGGTAGGTTCATCCATCAGCAGGACCTCCGGCTCCACTGCCAGAGCCCGGGCGATGCAGAGACGCTGCTGCTGTCCTCCGGAGAGACCCAGAGCAGACTTCTTGAGCCGGTCCTTGACCTCATCGAAAATGGCTGCGTCCCGCAGGCTTCGCTCGACGATCTCGTCCAGCACATGCCGGTCGCGGATGCCGTGGATGCGGGGGCCGTACGCCACATTGTCATAAATGCTCATGGGGAAGGGGTTGGGCTGCTGGAACACCATACCCACCTTCTTGCGCAGCAGCGTCGTGTCAACGCCTGGCTGATAGATATCTTCTCCATCCAGATAGATATTTCCTGTGATCTTCACATTGTCGATCAGATCATTCATGCGGTTCAGCGTCTTCAAAAATGTGGACTTGCCGCAGCCTGAAGGCCCGATAAAAGCGGTGACCGCGTTCTTCTCAATATCCATGCTGACATTTTTTAAAGCATGGTTTTCCCCGTAATACAGATCCAGGTTCTGCACGCGGATCTTCACGTCTTCCGGAACGGTGTTCTTCTTCCGGGGCGCCTGTTTCCGGGCCTCCGGCGTCATGGGCACAGGTTTTCTGCTTCCCTGACTTTCCGCGGTCGGCGCCGATGTCCGATTTTCCTGATTTTCCACCGGTGTTTTCCCCGTTTCCCGGGTCTCAGCGGTCGATTTCTTCGGATCCTGACTCATCACAGTCGATTCCTCCCTTGCGTCTTCTTCGTTTTTCGTATTTCTCATTTTTTCCGGTTCACATCCAGCTTACTGGCCAGGTATTTCGTCAGCATATTGATTCCCAGCACGATGACCAGCAGCACGACCGCGATGCCGAAGGCCGTGTCATACTGACCCTTTTGCATACTCAGGTAGAGCTGGATCGTAAGGGTTCCGCCGGACTGAAAGATCTTCTGCAGATAGCCGATGCCGAAGCTCGCGGGCAATTTATAATCGCTTCCCGCCGTGAACAGCAGCGCCGCCGATTCGCCGACGATCCGTCCCACGGCCAGAATAATGCCGGTGACAATGCCGGGCATCGCGGAAGGAAGGAGGATCGTGCGGATCATATACCATTTGGTGGCGCCGATGCCCAACGCGCCGCTGCGGTAGGAGGCCGGAACCGTTTTCAGTGCCTCCTGCGTGTTCCGCGTGATCAGCGGCAGGACCATCAGCGTCAGCGTCAGCGAGCCGTTCAGCAGTGAATAGCCCAGATGCAGGGTCTGTCCGAAAAAGGTCATGCCGAAGAGACCGAAGATAATGGAGGGAATGCCGGACAGGGTCTCTG
>JAJQCL010000114.1 GCA_021202715.1 Lachnospiraceae bacterium | reverse complement strand
TCCTCTATCATGCAGTCGATGGCGTCCTTCGTGGCGCAGAATGTGGGCGCCGGCAAGGAGGCCCGTTCCCGCAGCGCCATGAAGTGCGGCATGAGGCTTGGCGCTGTCATCGGCGTTGCCATATTCTATGTCGTATTTTTCCACGGAAATGTGCTGGCTTCGCTCTTTACCAGCGATCCGCTGGTGGTGGAGAAGGCCTTCGAATTCCTGCGCGGCTTTGCGCTGGAGGCCATTGTGACCAGTGTGCTGTTCAGCTATATGGGATATTTCAACGGACATGGCTGCTCTTTCTTCGTCATGATCCAGGGACTGGCGCAGTCCTTCCTGGTTCGTCTGCCGATGTCCTACTTTATGAGCATTCAGCCGGATGCCTCGCTGACCGGCATCGGTCTGGCGGCGCCGACGGCGACCGTGTTCGGAATTATCGTCTGCACGGTCTATTACATGATTTATACACGGCGGATGGATGCGCGCAGAGCGAGGAGCTGATGGGAAGAACCGGAGAAAAGCGGAAGAAAAAATATTTTCGTAAAGGAAAAAAACTTGACAAGCTGTGTTTCTTCCTGTATGATGTCGAAGGTGAGCGCCTGTGGACAGGATTTTGGAACAAACATTGCTGTATGATTTTTACGGGGAACTTCTGACGGAGCATCAGAAGCAGATCTATGAAGATGTGGTCTTCGGGGATTATTCGCTGACGGAGGTGGCCGAAGCCCATCAGATCAGCCGTCAGGGGGTTCACGACCTGATCAAACGGTGTGACCGGACGCTGCGGGACTATGAAGAGAAGCTGGGTCTGGTCCATAAGTTCACGGAGACGAAGCGTCTGGTCGCGCAGATCCATGAGCTGACGCAGGAGTACGAGAGGACGGGAGACGGCGGTTGTGTCCGGCAGATTGAGAGTCTGTCGCGTGAAATCGGAGAATTGTAGATGGCATTTGAGAGTTTATCAGATAAACTGCAGAATGTATTCAAGAAGCTGAGAGGCAAAGGCCGCCTGACGGAGGCCGACGTGAAGGCCGCGCTGAAGGAAGTCAAGATGGCGCTGCTGGAGGCCGACGTCAACTACAAGGTGGTGCGGCAGTTCACGAATGATGTGGAGGCCCGGGCTATCGGTGCGGATGTGCTGAACAGTCTGACGCCGGGACAGATGGTCATCAAGATCGTTCAGGAGGAGCTGATCCGCATGATGGGCTCCGAGCAGACAGAGCTGGCCCTGAATCCCGGGAATCAGCTGACCGTCATCATGATGGCGGGCCTGCAGGGCGCCGGCAAGACCACGACGGCGGCCAAGCTGGCAGGAAAGCTCAAGGCTTCGGGCCGCAAACCACTGCTGGTGGCCTGTGATGTCTATCGTCCGGCGGCCATCCGGCAGCTGCAGGTCAACGGTGAGAAGCAGGGTGTTCCGGTGTTCACGATGGGCGATCAGAACAGCCCGGTGGACATCGCGAAGGCCGCGGTGGCATCCGCTCAGAAAAACAATCAGAATGTGATCATCCTCGATACGGCGGGCCGCCTGCACGTCGATGAGGATATGATGCATGAGCTCATTGCCATCAAGGAGAATGTGGACGTGCATCAGACGGTGTTGGTGGTCGATGCCATGACCGGTCAGGACGCGGTGAATGTCGCCAGCTCCTTCAATGAGAAGGTGGGGCTGGACGGGATCATCGTCACGAAGCTGGACGGCGATACCCGGGGCGGCGCGGCGTTGTCCATCCGGGCTGTGACCGGCAAGCCGATTCTCTATGTGGGCATGGGCGAGAAGCTCTCCGACCTGGAACCCTTCTATCCGGATCGCATGGCCTCGCGTATCCTGGGAATGGGCGATGTTCTGTCTCTGCTGGAGAAGGCGCAGAACTCGGTGGACGAGGAGAAGGCGCGGGAGATGGAGCAGAAGATGCGCAAGGCGGACTTCGACTTCAACGATTTCCTCGATCAGTTTGCTCAGCTGCGCAAGATGGGAAGCCTCAGCGATATCATGGGGATGCTTCCCGGTATGAGCGGCAAGATCCGCGAGGAGGATATGCCCGACGAGACGTCCATTCGGCGGATTGAATCGATCATTTATTCAATGACGGCGGAGGAACGCAGGAATCCGGATATCCTGAATGTCAGCCGGAAGCGGCGGATTGCGGCCGGAGCCGGCGTGGATATCTCCGAGGTCAATCGTCTGGTGAAGCAGTTCGATCAGAGCCGCAAGATGATGAAACAGATGTCCGGTATGATGGGCAGGAAGGGCCGCCGCGGCGGCGGAATGTTCGGTAAAAGGGGAATGAATTTTCCTTTTTAAATAAAATACAAGAAGATCCCGCAGGGGAACTTGATGGTCATTCGGCCAAAATATGTAGGTTCCAAAAGGGATCTGAGCACAAAGTGTAAGAGTTCAGGAGGTAGTGAAAAATGGCAGTAAAGATTCGTCTGACGAGAATGGGCAAGAAGAAGGCTCCTTTCTATAGAGTACAGGTGGCAGATTCCCGTTCTCCCCGCGATGGCAGATTCATCGAAGAGATCGGATATTATGATCCGACCAGGGATCCCAGCGTGATCAAGATTGATGAGGAGAAGGCGAAGAAGTGGCTGGCCAACGGGGCGAAGCCCACGGATACCGTCGCCAAGCTGTTCAAGATTGCCGGTATCGAATAGGGAGTGAGGTGATCCCACAGTGAAAGAATTAGTGGAATATATCGCCAAATCGCTGGTTTCCAATCCCGATGAGGTCGTGGTGACCGAGACAGTCGGAGAGGAAGAGACGGTTTTGGAGCTGAAGGTGGCTCCCGATGACATGGGCAAGGTCATCGGCAAACAGGGACGCATCGCCAAGGCAATCCGCTCCGTAGTGAAAGCAGCCGCTTCCAGAGAAGAGAAAAAAGTGACACTGGATATTCAGTAAAGTTTTTCAGTGTCAGGAAGAGGGCGGCCGAACGTGGGCTGCCCTTCCTCTTTGTACAGGAGACGGAATATGGAACAGTTTTTTCAGGTGGGAGTTTACACAAATACCCACGGAGTGCGGGGGGAGATCAAGGTCTATCCCACGACCGATGACCCGAAACGTTTTCGTAAGTTAAAGCAGGTAATCCTGCGGACGCCGAAACAGGAAATGATGCTTGAGATCGAGAGCGTTCGTTTCTCCAAGCAGATGGTTCTTCTGAAGTTCAAAGGAATCGATAACATCAATGACATTGAGCGCTACAAGGGCAGCGGTCTTTTCGTGCCGCGGGAGCAGGCGGTTCCGCTGAAGAAGGATGAGTATTTCATCGCTGATCTGATCGGTATCACGGTCTTTACTGAAGACGGAGCGGAGCTAGGCAGGCTTTCAGAAGTACTGCAGACCGGAGCCAACGACGTCTATGTGGTACAGACCGGGGAGCGGGAGCTGCTGCTTCCTGCGATCGCGGACTGCGTGCAGAGCGTGGATGTGGAGGCGGGCCGTATGGTCGTACATTTGATGGAAGGACTGCTGGATCTATGAACTTTCATGTATTGACGCTCTTTCCGGACATGATCCGCCAGGGCTGCGGGGTCAGTATCCTCGGAAGAGCGCAGGAGAAGGGATATATTCAGATCCGCGTGACGGACATCCGTGATTATGCGGACCGGAAATGGGGCCGCATCGACGATTATCCATACGGCGGCGGTGCGGGACTCGTGATTCAGGCTGGACCGGTCTGCCGGGCCTACGAGGATATCTGCAAAGAATATGAGGAGCCGCCGCGTGTCATCTATGTGACGCCCCAGGGGCGGGTCTTCGACCAGACGATGGCGGAGGAATTCGCCCGGTGTGAAAATCTGGTCTTTCTCTGCGGCCATTATGAGGGCGTGGATGAGCGGGCTCTGGAGCGGGTGGTGACGGACTACGTCTCCATCGGCGACTATGTGCTGACCGGCGGCGAGCTGCCGGCGATGGTGATGATCGATGCCATTTCGCGCCTGGTTCCCGGCGTCCTGAATAATCAGGAGTCGGCTACCTTCGAGTCTTTCCACGATAATCTGCTGGAGTATCCGCAGTACACCCGTCCCGAGATCTATGAGGACATGCGGGTGCCGGAGGTTCTCCTGTCGGGACACCACGCCAACATCGAGCGCTGGCGGCGGGAGCAGTCTCTGCTGCGGACCTGGCAGCGGCGGCCCGATCTGCTGGAGAATGCGACGTTGACGAAGGAGGACCGACGGTATCTGGCGGCGCTGGAGGAGCAGGAGGCGGAGGATGAAAAGAATGTCCTTTTGGATGATTCTCAGGAAGATTCGTCACGGGATATGTAAATCTGTGGGACTTTTTTTGTGAAATTCCGCCGGAGGGCTTGTATTTTCTTTTGATCTATGTTAAATTGAGATGTACGACTATCAGGAGGATGACAAAACATGGTTTGGGTTCTTAGAATTTTGAAAGTAGTCTTGATTCTGGTATGCCTGGCACTGATGGTATTGATTCTGATGCAGGAGGGCAAGAATGCCGGTCTGGGAAGCGGCGTCGCAGGCGGCTACGCGGATACCTATGTTGGGAAGCACAGAAAGGATACCCCGGAGGGGAAGATGGAGAGATACACCGGCATTCTGGTTGCTGCATTTTTCATCGTTGCTCTGGTTTTAAATGTGCTGGCGAACTGAGAAAGACCGAAGACTCATGGTTTTGTACGGAAGACTGTGAGTCTTTTTCGTTGTCAGAGAGTTTGTGCGGAGACCTTGACAGAGGGCTGCCGGCACTTTACACTGAGCGTGTGCTGTGAACAGAATGTATGGGAGGAGCCATGGGTAAGGACAGTATTAAACTGATCGCCAGCAATAAGAAGGCGAGACATGATTATTTTATCGAGCAGACCTATGAGGCCGGCATCTCTCTGGTGGGGACGGAAGTCAAGTCCCTGCGCATGGGAAAATGCAGCCTGAAAGAGTCCTTCATCCGTGAGGATCATGGAGAGCTGATCATTTACGGGATGAATATCAGTCCGTATGAGAAGGGAAATATTTTCAATAAGGATCCCCTGCGGCCGCGCAAGCTACTGCTGCACCGCTACGAGATCAATAAGATCGCCGGGGGCGTGTCCGCCAAGGGGTATACCATCGTCCCGCTGCGGGTGTATTTCAAGGGAAGCCTGGTGAAGGTGGAGATCGGTCTGGCGAAGGGCAAGAAGCTCTACGATAAACGGGCAGATATGGCAAAACGTGATATGAAGCGGGAAGCCGAGCGGGATTTCAAGGTGAAGGTCTCCGGATGAGGACGTGTCGGACAGCTTGCTTCGAGGGCAGGCTCCCCCGTATTCCGGAGCGTGATCTTCTGTCCATCGGTCATGAATATTTCATCAAAAAAGGCGTATGCTAATTCCACGCGGAAGGTGCATGCGCCTTTTCCGCTTTCAGTCGGGGAAGCGGGCGCAGGCTTCCCCGGCGCTGAAAGGAAGATGAGGCTTGGAAACAGATGAATGGGCGGCACCCGATGGCCGCAGGGAGGGGAGCGATGGAGCAGATCACAGGAACCATTCAGACGGATCAGGGGTATTTTCATGGCGTCCTCTGCCCGGAGAAGACATTTGATGTTGTGGAACGGCCTCTGATCATCGGCGGGAAGAAAGCCGTTCTGTACTCGATCAATGGATTTACGGATGAGGGCAGCGTGCAGCGGATCGTGCAGTTTTTCTGTGGAGTCGCGGAGAAGGACATGCCTGCGACGCCGGGGGAGTTCCTCGAAGGCTTCACGCCCTATGGGGATGTGCAGACGGCGGCAGAGACGGAGAAGCTGCTGACAGCTCTGCTGTCGGGACTGACGATTCTTCTGATCGACGGCTATTGGGAGGGGCTGATCTTCGACTGCCGCGAGTATCCCTCGCGGGGCGTGCAGGAGCCGGAGAAGGATAAGGTACTCCGCGGTTCCCGGGATGGTTTTGCCGAGAATCTCGTGGTTAACACGGCGCTGATCCGCCGCCGCATCCGCGATCCCCGGCTGCGCACGGAGATTTATCAGGTGGGAGTCCGTTCCCGGACGGATGTGGCGATCCTATACATGGAGGGTGGCCCCGAGGAAGGCTTTCTTAAGAAGATCCGCGACCGGATCCAGACGGTCCATGTGGATGCGCTGACCATGAATCAGGAGAGTTTGGCGGAGTGCATTTACCGGGCGCCCTGGTACAATCCGCTGCCGAAATTCCGCTATTCGGAGCGCCCGGATACGACGGCGGCCTGTCTGCTGGAGAACAACGTGGTGGTGCTGGTGGATAACTCACCGGCGGCGATGATTCTGCCCTCTTCGGTCTTCGACATCGTGGAGGAGATCGATGATTATTATTTTCCGCCGCTGACGGGCACCTATATCCGGCTTTCCCGGGCGCTGGTCGCACTGGTCTCCCTGTATCTGACGCCGCTGTATGTGCTGGTGATGAGCTATGCCGACCGCCTGCCTCCGGCTCTGGAATTCCTCCTCCCGGCGGAGACTGTGAATGTGCCGATTCTGCTGCAGCTGCTGATTCTGGAGCTCAGCATTGACGGTCTGCGGCTGGCCTCCGTGAATACGCCGAGCATGCTGTCCACACCCTTAAGTATCATTGCCGGGATCGTTCTGGGCGATTTTTCCGTGAAGTCTGGCTGGTTCAACACCGATGTGATGCTGTATATGGCTGTGGTGACGGTAGCAAACTACAGCCACAGCAGCTTTGAACTGGGATACGCGATCAAATTCATGCGGATTCTGCTGCTGATCATGACCTCGGCCTTCGGACTCTGTGGATTCATCCTGGCGACAGTTGTGATCCTGGTTCTGGTTGTTCGCAATAAGACGATCGCGGGAACCAGCTATCTCTACCCGCTGATTCCGTTTCGCTGGAGCAAGATCAAAGAACGTCTGATTCGTAAACGCCTGCCTCACAGCTACGGCGGCAATTCCTGAATCATGGCATCCCCCCACCCGGCTTGCAATGGGTTATGCTGGAAATCTGCCCTGACGTATGGTAGACTGGCAGAGTAGATAGAGAACGTAAGGTTTCGTTCAACTTCACCTGTCAGGAGGAGGGCGTCATGAAGTTTTTCCATTTGTCCGACTTACACATCGGGCTGAAATTGATAAACCGGGAACTGGGAGAGGATCAGCGCTTCATTCTGCAGCAGATCGTGGATCTGGCGGAGGCGGAGCGGCCGGATGCGGTGGTGATCGCGGGCGACGTGTATGATAAGGCCGTACCGTCGGCGGAGGCGGTGGAGATCTTTGACGGATTCATTTCCAGGCTGGCGGAGGCGCTGCCGGAGTGCGAGATTCTGGTGATCAGCGGAAATCATGACAGCGCGGCTCGGATGAATCTGTACCGGAGCGTGCTGCAGCGCCAGAAGATCCATATGATCGGTTTGCCGCCGCGCAGGCCGGAGGAGCACATCGAGCGGGTGACGCTCCGAGATGAATATGGTGACGTACATTTTTACCTGCTCCCCTTTGTGCGGCCGTCCATGGTGCGGGAAATCGTGGGGACGGACGCGCGGGGGAACAGCCTCAGCTACGACGAGGCGGTACACCGGTTGATCGAGCGGGAAGAGATTGATGAAAATGCCCGCAATGTCCTGGTGAGTCACCAGTTCTATCTGCCGGTCGGCGCGGATGCGTCGGCGGTGGAGCGGGCGGATTCGGAGATCCGCACGGTGGGAGATATTGATGAGGTGCACGCGGATATCCTGGAGCGCTTTGATTATGCGGCGCTGGGGCATATTCACCGGCCCATGCGGGTGGGCGACGATGCGCACCGCTATTGCGGGACGCCGCTGGCCTGCTCGGTCAGTGAGGCCGGTCAGGAGAAGGGAATCGTCCTGGTGGAAATGGGCAGGAAGGGGGACGTGCGGACAAAGGTGCTTCCCCTTGTGCCGCTGCGGCAGGTGCGTGTGCTGCGGGGAACCGCTGAGGAACTTCTGCCCTGTACCTGTGAGGACTATGTGACGGTGATCCTGACGGATACGACAGATCTGGAAATCCTCGATGTGCTGGATCGCTTGCGTGCGGCTTTCCCGAACCTGCTCGAGGTGCGCCGCGAGGGGGTGCGTGGTGTCGAATACGGGAAGGAATATGCACCGGAGCAGGAAAAGGATATCTATGAACTCTGTACGGATTTCCTGGGGGAACTCGATAACGCGGAGCAGGCGGTTCTGCGGGACGTGATCAACACGGTGAAGGAGGCGCGGTGAGATGAGGCCTTTACAGCTGACCATGCAGGCGTTCGGTTCCTATGGGAAGAGGACCGTGATTGATTTTACCGGAACGAGTCAGAACCTGTTTCTGATCACCGGAGATACGGGAGCCGGGAAGACGACGATTTTTGATGCGATTGTTTTTGCTCTCTACGGGGAGGCCAGCTCCGGAAATAACCGCAAGGACGGAATCGAGCTGCAGAGCCAGTTCGCAGGAACGGCGGTGGAACCTTATGTGGAGCTTCGTTTCACAGAACAGCGCGGCGGGGAAACGGACATCTATACCGTGCGGCGTGTGCCGCGCCATATCCGGCCGCTGCGCCGGGGCCGCGGGCAGCGCGAGGAGAAGGAGACCGTCTCGCTGATCCTGCCGGACGGGACGGAATACGCGCAGAATCAGAAACAGACCGATGCGAAGCTGGAAGAGATTATCGGATTGACAAAGGGCCAGTTCATGCAGGTGGCGATGATCGCCCAGGGGGAGTTCATGGAGCTGCTGCGGGCGAAATCCGACGAGAAGAAGCTGATTTTCCGCAAGCTTTTCAATACGGGGATGTATCAGGACATAGTGCACGAGCTGGGACGGCGCAGGCAGGAAAAGAAAGCCGGAATGGATCAGCTGCGGG
>JAJQCL010000035.1:8557-8795 GCA_021202715.1 Lachnospiraceae bacterium | reverse complement strand
AAATTGAGCGGATTTCGAATGTTTTTAGGATTGCGGGAGCGCGTCAGCGCGGAGCAATCCGGTGTGTCATATTTCTTGTAATTTTAATAATAATATGCAAAAGGTGTGACCTTATTTGCAAAATATTGGCAATAAAAAGAAGAATTGTAATGTAAGTGAGAATCCGGTTAAATAATTTTTGGTTTTTAGCCAATATGCTTGACTTCCCGCCGATTTTATACGATAATGAACCCATCGG
>JAJQCL010000035.1:3924-8547 GCA_021202715.1 Lachnospiraceae bacterium | reverse complement strand
GATCTGGTTGAGGACACTGGGGATGTGAATGCCGCAGTGGCCGCGAAGACCGGCAGCGCTCCGGATAAGGAAGCCGCCAGAAAAGGTACGATGGCCTACAATATCCTGACGGCCCATAATACCTCTGGGAACAACGAGGATCTGCAGATCAAGTTTGACAAGATGATTTCCCACGATATCACGTTCGTTGGCATCATCCAGACCGCCAGAGCTTCGGGAATGACCGAGTTTCCTCTGCCCTACGTTCTGACCAACTGCCACAACTCCCTGTGTGCTGTCGGCGGCACCATCAACGAGGATGACCATGTCTTCGGTCTGACCGCTGCGCAGAAGTACGGCGGAATGTATGTGCCCCCTCATCAGGCTGTTATTCAC
Organism: Lachnospiraceae bacterium; assembly: GCA_021202715.1. Classification (GTDB taxonomy): domain Bacteria; phylum Bacillota; class Clostridia; order Lachnospirales; family Lachnospiraceae; genus UBA3305. The sequence goes on along the minus strand of JAJQCL010000035.1, from coordinate 8,172 downwards.
CAGTATGCCCGTGAGGTGCTGGCTGGCTGCGGCAAGATGATCCTGGGTTCCGACTCCCACACCCGTTATGGCGCTCTGGGCACCATGGCCATGGGCGAGGGCGGCGGCGAGCTGGCGAAGCAGCTCTGCGGCAGAACCTACGACATCAAGATGCCTCAGGTGATTGCGATTTATCTGAAGAATGCCCCTCGCAGAGGCGTAGGCCCCATGGACGTGGCCATCGCTCTGGTGGGAGCTACCTTCGACAAGGGCTATGTCAAGAACAAGGTGATGGAGTTTGTCGGCCCCGGCGTCTCCAACCTGTCTTCTGACTTCCGGATCGGCATCGACGTGATGACCACCGAGACCACCTGCCTGTCCTCCATCTGGAGAACCGATGAGAGAACGAAAGAGTGGTACGATACCCACAATCGTCCTGAGGACTACAAGGAGATCAATCCCGCTCCTGTTACTTATTATGACGGCGTGGTGGAAGTTGACCTGGCGGAGATCAAGCCCATGATCGCCATGCCTTTCCATCCCAGCAAGGCCTACACCATCGATTTCGTGAACGCCAACCTGAAGGACGTGCTTCATGATGTCGAGGAGAGAGCCAAGATCAGCTTCGGCGATAAGATCGACTACTCTCTGCAGGACAAGATCGTGGACGGCAAGCTCTACACGGAGCAGGGCCTGATCGCCGGATGTGCCGGCGGCGGCTATGAGAACATCTGCGACGCGGTGGATATCCTCAAGGGCAGCTACATCGGCAACGACAAGTTCACCCTGAGTGTGTACCCGGCTTCCACGCCGATTTATATGGAACTGATCAAGAACGGCCGTGCGGCTGAGATTCTGGAGACCGGCGCGATCCTGAAGACTGCGTTCTGCGGCCCTTGCTTCGGCGCGGGCGACACTCCGGCCAACAATGCGTTCTCGCTGCGTCATGCGACCCGGAACTTCCCGAACCGCGAAGGCTCCAAGGTCCAGAATGGCCAGATCGCTTCCGTCGCTCTGATGGATGCCCGTTCCATCGCAGCCACCGCTGCCAACAAGGGCTTCCTGACCAGCGCAGAGACCTTCGAGGGTGAGTACACTCGTCCGAAGTACTACTTCGATGCCAACATCTATGCGAACCGCGTATACGACGGCATCGGCAAGCCTCAGCCTGAGGTGGAGCTCGTGGAAGGCCCCAACATCAAGCCCTGGCCGAAGATGACCGCTCTGACCGACGATGTGATGCTGAAGGTCGTGTCCGAGATTCACGATCCGGTTACCACCACCGATGAGCTGATTCCTTCCGGTGAGACTTCTTCCTATCGTTCCAACCCTCTGGGTCTGGCTGAGTTCGCTCTGAGCCGTAAGGATCCCAACTACGTCCCCAACGCCAAGGCGGTACAGAAGGTTGAGTATGCACGTCAGGCCGGTACCAGCCCGATGGAGGATCCCGGATTCGCGAAGGCTTACGAGACTGTCAAGACGCAGTTCCCGAACGTCGATCCGATGAACACCGCGATCGGTTCCACCATCTATGCTGTGAAGCCCGGTGATGGTTCCGCCCGTGAGCAGGCTGCTTCCTGCCAGAAGGTGCTGGGCGCCTGGGCGAACATCGCGCATGACTACGCGACCAAGAGATACAGATCCAACCTGATCAACTGGGGCATGATGCCTTTCCTGTATGACGGCGACGACAAGGAGCTTCCTTTCGCTCTGGGTGACTATGTATTCATCCCCGGCGTGCGTGCTGCCATCCTCAACAAGGACGAGGTGATCAAGGCGTATGCAGTGACCGCCGACGGCATGAAGGAATTCGATGTACGTCTGGGTGAGCTGACGGATGCTGAGAGAGATATCATCACAGCCGGATGTCTGATCAACTACTACAGAGGCTAATCGTTTCGACCTCCCTATCGAATACGAACATATGAAGGGCGCGCCTGCTGGCGCGCTCTTTTCTGTACAGAGACCCGGTTTAAGCCGGAGTCATGTATGCTGGCGGCAGGAAGGGAATCTTTTGAGCCAATCTGGGCAAATGTTCCTGTTTTTAAGTTTGCTTAAGGTATAGACATTATGCTAAGATGATCAATGTGAAAGGACGGCCGCAGGCCGGAGGTGGACGGACATGAGACTGCTGTTGGCGGAGGATGAGAGAGCGCTCTCGAAAGCGCTGGTAACGATTCTGGAGCGAAATAACTATTCGGTGGATGCGGCCTATGACGGGCAGGAGGCGCTGGATTATCTGGAAGCGGATAATTACGACGGCGTGGTACTGGATATTATGATGCCCAAAGTGGACGGGATCACGGTTTTGAAGACGATCCGGCAGAAGGGAAACCGCGTCCCGGTGCTGATGTTAACGGCAAAATCCGAGATCGACGACAAGGTGCTGGGGCTGGACACCGGAGCCAACGATTACCTGACGAAGCCGTTTAACACCCGGGAACTGCTGGCGCGGATCCGGGCGATGACCCGGACGCAGACGGCGCAGGCCAGCTCGCGGCTGACGCTGGGGAATGTGACACTGGACCGGGCAACCTTCGAACTCTCTACACCGGCGGGCAGCTTCCGCCTGGCCAATAAGGAGTTCCAGATGCTGGAGATACTGATGAGTAACCCGCATCATGTCATCTCTGCGGAGCGGTTCATGGAGAAGATCTGGGGCTTCGACAGCGAGGCCGAGATCAACGTGGTGTGGGTCTACATTTCTTATCTGCGCAAGAAGCTGGCAGCCCTGCACGCCGACATAGAGATCCGCGTGACCCGGAATGTCGGCTATTCTCTGGAGGAGAAGGCATGATTCGAAAACTGCGTGTAAAATTCATCCTGGCGACGATGTTCTCCCTTTTTGTAGTTCTCTCCATCATTTTAGGAATTGTTGCGGCGTTGAGCTATCGGCAGGTTGTGACCGATGCCGACAGCGTTCTGGAGATTCTCTGCGAAAATGGCGGCGCGTTCCCGGATTCATATTTTGAGGGGAATGGCAGCACGGACAAGTCGGGCGGGACGTTTCTCTTCGGTTTTCGTCTTGGCAGCCGTCTGACGGAGGAGCTTCCTTATGAGTCGCGCTATTTTGTTGTGGCGCTGAGCGGCAAGGGGGCTGTTCTCTACACGAATACGGAACAGATCGCCGCCATCGATGCGGAGACCGCCATCGAGTATGCGGAGACGGTCTGGGAGGGCGGGCAGGATCAGGGCTTCGTGGGAAATTACCGTTATCTGGCGTACACGGAAGGCGCGCAGACCCGCGTCATTTTCCTGGATTGCACGAACAGCCTTCGCTCGTTCCGTATTTTTGCATTGATCGGCGTGCTGGTGAGCCTGGCGGGGCTGACGGCGGTCTTCCTGCTGATGCTTTTCCTGTCCGGACGGATCGTGCGGCCTTTTTCGGAAAATTATGAGAAGCAGAAACGGTTTATCACCGATGCGGGGCATGAGCTGAAGACGCCGCTGACCATCATCGACGCGGATGCGGAGATTTTGGAAATGGACCTCGGGGAAAATGAGTGGCTGGCGGATATTCAGAGCCAGACAAAGCGGCTGGCAGATCTGACCAATGATCTGATCCTCCTTTCACGGATGGAGGAAGCGGAGAACCGGACGCAGCGGATCGAGTTCCCGCTCTCGGATGTAGTTGAGGAGATCTTCGCTTCGTTTCAGGCGGTGGCCCGGACGCAGGGGAAGAGCCTGGAGAGTCACATCCAGCCGATGCTCTCTTTCTGCGGGGACGAGAAGGCCATCCGTCAGCTGACGACGATTCTTCTGGATAACGCGTTGAAATATTCGCAGGAGGGGAGCAGGATCTCCCTGACGCTGGAGAAGAAGAAAAATACAGTGCGCCTGACGGTGTACAATACGACCCCCTCGATCACAAAGGAGCAGATCGAGCATCTCTTCGACCGATTTTACCGGGCGGATGCTTCCCGGAACTCTGCGGTCCGCGGGCACGGCCTGGGCCTGTCGATCGCCGGGGCGATCGTGGCGGCTCATAAGGGGAAGATCTCCGCGGCGACGGAGGACGGACAGTCCCTGCAGATCACGGCGGCGCTGCCGGGGTGACTTTGGGACTCTATGATACCCTATGATACCACGGATTGCTCCGCGCTTCGCAACCTCTGAAACCGGATGTCATATGTATATGTGTTCATGTGAAACATTCTCAATAAATAACCCCCCGGGCGGGTTGCCGCGGTTGTATCGCCCTGTTATAATTTCCTCTGCGAGAGGGGACGGGACGTGCTGAGACGGTGCTGCGGGGCCGGAGAGACTGGT
>JAJQCL010000035.1:2510-3914 GCA_021202715.1 Lachnospiraceae bacterium | reverse complement strand
GAGCCGGAAAGAACCGGTATGGCGGTGTGGAAAGGCACAGAGTCCCTGTCCGGACGGGGAGGATGATCTCATATGGCGAAAACGACAGACCTGACTTCGGGGAACATCGGGCGGAGCCTGCTGGCCTTCGCCGTTCCGCTGCTCCTGAGCAGTCTGGTGCAGCAGCTTTATAATACAGTCGACCTGATCTTTGTGGGAAATTTCATTGATAAATCAGCTTCGGCGGCGATCGGTGCCAGCAGCCAGCTGATCAACTGTCTTGTCGGCTTCTTCGGCGGTATGTCGGTGGGAGCCGGGGTGGCGGTGGCGCAGCTCTTCGGCGCCGGGAAGACGGAGCGGATTCGCAGCGCGGTGCATACGGTCCTGGCGCTCAGCCTTGTCGGCGGCGCCCTGCTCTTCGCTGTGGGCTATGCGGCGGCGCCCGCCTATCTGCGTCTGGTCAATACGCCGGATTCGCTGCAGGCCGACGCGGTCAGCTATCTGCGCATCTATCTGATTTCTCTGGCTCCCATGTTTATCTATAATCTTGGCTCCGGTGTGCTGCGCGCCCTCGGCGATTCGCGGTCGCCTCTGTATGCGCAGACCGTGGGTGGACTGGCAAATGTGGCCATGGATTACCTGTTCATCCGCTGTCTGGCCGGCGGTGTGGACGGCGTGGCCTGGGCGACGCTGATCTCCCAGACCGCGGCGGCCGGGATGACGCTCCTCAGTTTGATGAAGCTGGATGAGCGCTATGCGCTGCGCCTGCGGGAGATTCATTTTGATCTTCCGATCCTGCGGCGGATCGTGGCGATCGGCATCCCGGCGGGAACGCAGTCTCTGGTGATCACGCTGTCGAACGTCATGGCGCAGGTCCATATTAACTCACTGGGGGAGGATGCCATCGCCGCCTTCACCGCCTATTTCAAGGTGGAACTGATCATCTACCTTCCCATCGTGGCCTTCGGGCAGGCTGCGATGTCTTTCGCCGGGCAAAATATGGGCGCGGGCGACACCCGGCGCGTGCAGGAGGGGACCCGCGTGTGTCTGCTCATGAGCATGGGGGTGGCGGCGCTCACCAGCGCAGTGGCCCTGTGTTTTGGTTCGACTCTTTTCCGCCTCTTCAACACAGAGGCAGACGTCATCGCTCTGGGATGCCGGATTATCGCGGTGACATTTCCCTTTTATTTCCTGTATTCTGTGCTGCAGATCCTCGGAGACAGCCTGCGGGGCGTCGGCCGGGTAAAGCAGCCCATGTACATTGTCCTGGTCAATCTCTGCCTCGTGCGCACAGCGCTGCTGTTTCTGATCGTTCCGCGCTTCCAAAGTGTGGAAAGCGTGGCGTTTACTTATCCGGCCACCTGGGCGCTGACCGCACTGGGAATGCTTCTCTACTATATAAAAAGCAGCGAAAAACTGCGTGAA
>JAJQCL010000035.1:0-2500 GCA_021202715.1 Lachnospiraceae bacterium | reverse complement strand
CACCCCGGCTTTTCGGCGCAAAGCGGAGGAGGTATAATCTTTTTCAGACTTTCCACATCAGGAGGGAAATATGAAGAAGATGAATCGAACTGGCTATCTGTTTTTGAGTATGCTGCTGACGGCCGCTTTGCTGTCGGGCTGCGGGAGCAGCGCGAACGATAGTTCCGGTACGACGGCAGCCGGGAGCACGGGGACGACAGAAAATACGGCTGGGGCGGACAGCGGCTCGGATACCACCGGGACGAAGACCCTGACCATTGGTACGGGACAGACCTGTACGACGCTTGATCCGGTGCAGAACTACGACGGCTGGTACACCGTGCGATTCGGCGTCGGGCAGACCCTGACCCGTTTTGATGATGATTTCTCCGTGTCCGGCTGGCTGGTGAAGGACGACTACACGGTGTCGGAGGACAACACGGTCTGGACCTTCACGGTGCGGGATGACGTCACCTTCTCCAATGGGACGAAGCTGACGGCGGAGCTGGTGAAAGCCTCTCTGGAAAATGTCTTTGAAAATGGGACTCGTGGCCCGGAGTATTTCACGTACAGCTCCATCGAGGCGAATGGGCAGACCCTGACGATCACCACGGACAGCCCGGAGCCGATCCTGCCCAATAAGCTGGCGGATCCGCTCTTTGTCATCATCGATACCAGCGGAGATATGGAAGAGATTGCCGATGAGGGTCCTGTCGCCACCGGCCCGTTTGTCTTCTCCTCGTTTGACTTCACCAGCAAGCAGGTTGTGGTGACGAAGAATGAGAACTACTGGGACGGGGATGTGGCGCTGGATGAGATCACCTTCATTTATACGGAAGATCAGTCAACGCTGACTATGGGTTTGCAGTCGGGGGACTTCGATGCGGTCTACAATGTCAGCATGACCGACGTAGAGAGCTTTGCAGCGGACGACGCTTATCGGGTGATTTCTTCGGCCAGCGGGCGGACGACGCACGGATTCATGAACCAGAATGGACTTCTGGGGGATGAGGTGCTGCGTCAGGCGATTTTGCGCTATCTGGATAAAGAAACCTACTGCGAGAGCCTGTTAAACGGTCAGTATGTCGCCGGAAGTACGCTGGTCACCAGCGGCGCGCCTGCCTACGGTTACGGGGAGTTGACGGACCCCAACGCCTACGATCCGGAGAGCGCCGCGGCGCTGCTGGATGCGGCCGGATACATGGATATCAACGGCGACGGCTACCGGGAGACGCCTGACGGGGAAACGATTGATCTGAGGTTTATCTACTATACGGGCCGCCCGGAGCAGCAGCTTCTGGTGGAGGCGACGCAGGCGGAGCTGACGGGACTGGGTATCAGGATCACGCCGGAGGTGCACGATACGCAAACCGTCATCGATATGCTGCAGAGCGGCGATTTTGATCTGTGCTGTATGAGCATCAATGTTCTCAGCACCGGCGACCCGGAGAGTCATCTGACCTCTTACTTCTCCACCGACGGTCAGAACAACGGCTTCGGCTACAGCAGCGAAGCGTTTGATACCCTGCTGGCGACCCTGAGTGTGACCTCTGATACGCAGGAGAGGATCGAACTCGTGAAGGAGGCCGAGCAGATCCTTCTCGACGACAGCGTGTGCATCTATTACTGCTATCCAACCATGAATTTCGTGACAAAGGCGAACGTCAGCGGCGTGACCAGCACACCGGCGGATTACTACTGGGTCAGCGCGGAGACGGAGGTCGAGTGAAAGAAAGAACCAGAGAGGATGCTCTGCGATACATGAGAAATAGGAGGGGCGGCGCGAAAGCGCCGCCCCTCTGCCGAATCTGGAATTGTAGGTGACAAAAGAAATTTGACATCCTGCTTGACAAAATATATGGGGTCTCATATAATCATCTTACGAGTGGGAATTCCCACCAAACCATTTGTGCTTATTGAAGTGAATGGAGTATTCTTTAATCAGGAGGTGTGCCATGCAGGCAATGAAAGACTATATTGTCCACATCGATAATAAAAAGAGAGTTACCCTTCGCGGGGCTGCGTATCAGTATTATTGTGTCAGAGAATACGATAATGGCTGCATTATGCTTGAACCACGTGAACTTGTTGCCCCTGCATCCATATCTGCACGAACTCTTGCTAACATGGACAGAGCGGTTGCAAATTTCAGGGCAGGGAAGGTCTCAGAGGAAATTGATCTGTCTGATTTTTGAAAAGTTTGTGGGTTTATAGAAACGAGTCTTTTTTGAACAGATTGAGGGGGTAATGTGACTTATAAAATACGAATGGGAATCCCGGAAATGGAGCAGTTATGGAATAGACTGCAACAGAAATACAAGGCCGGAACAATACGTAAAAAAGATGCGCAGCTGTATAAAAAATGGGGAAGTGCATTGAAAAAGATTTCACAGGATCCTTCTTATCCAGGACTCCGTACTCATGAAATCGTGCCACTAACGAGGCGCTATGGAATGAGAGTGTGGCAATCCTATCTGGAAAACCGAACGAGTGGTGCGATGCGCATGTATTGGGTATATGG
>JAJQCL010000016.1 GCA_021202715.1 Lachnospiraceae bacterium | reverse complement strand
GTATCGCGGAGACCTGGGAGATTTCCGACGATGGTCTGACCTATACCTTCCATCTGAGAGAGGATGCCTACTGGAGCGACGGCGAGCAGATTACTGCGGCAGATTATGTCTACAGCTGGCAGAGACTGATGGATCCCGACACCGCCAGCCCCTATGCCTTCATTGGCGAGTACATCAAGAACGGCCTGGCTGTGGAGACCGGCGAGATGGATCCCAGCGAGCTGGCTGTGACCGCGGAAGATGATTATACGCTGGTTGTGGAGCTGGAGAATCCGACTTCCTACTTCCTGAGCCTGATCGGTTCCAGCGGACAGTTTGCGCCGCTTCGTCAGGATATTGTGGAAGAGTATGGCACGGAGTTTGCAGCGACCGCTGATAAGAACGTTTATTCTGGTCCCTACAAGCTGGTGAGCTCTGAGAACAACGAGTACATCTTCGAACCCAACGAGTACTACTGGGATGCCGACTCCATCAACCTGGACCGCGTGGAACTGAGCGTGGTGGAGAACACGGATACGGCGCTGGCTCTCTATGAGTCCGGCGAGCTGGATTATGTGCAGATCCCTAATGCCTATGTCGCCAATTACGAAGGTGAGGATAATACCTTCATGAACGGCAACGTGGACTATCTGCTGATAAACTTTGAGAGCACCAACGAGGCGCTGAACAACCTGAACTTCCGTCTGGCTCTGAACTATGCGCTGAACCGAACCGAGTACAATACGCTGGCGAACAGCGGCGTGTATGACGGATATACCGGACTGGTCTTCTCCGGCCTGACGGCGAAGGGCTCCACCTACGGTGAAGTCTATGATTTGGACAGCTATTCTTTCCCGGTCGACGGCGATCAGGAGAAGGCGCTGGAGTACCTGGAAGCGGCGATGGAAGAGCTGGGTGTGTCTGACGCGTCGGAGCTTTCCGTGGACATCACCTGCTCTGATTCTGAGTCGACCAAGAAGCAGTGCGAGGTCATTCAGGATCTGCTGCAGACCGCGCTGGGCATCACTGTGACCATCACGCAGGTGACCTACAGCGAGCTGTATGCTACCACGCTGCCGAACGGCGAGTATGAGCTGGGCTTCACCGGCTGGGGGGCTGATTATGACGATCCCTACAGCTACCTGGAGCTCTTCTATGGCCCCAGCTCCTACAACAACAGCTTCTACCACAATGATGAGTATGATGCTCTTCTGGAGTCCTCTGTGACGGAGACTGATACCGACGCCCGTATGGACATCCTGAACCAGTGCGAGCAGATGATCATGGCAGATGCGGCGTTTATTCCGCTTCAGAGAAGAACTGTTCACTATCTGGTGGATGACGACGTGACCGGCCTGAACTTCTATTTCTGCTCCATCAACATTGACTGGGTCTATGTGGATATCGTCAGCTAAATCAGTCGTTCACGTGAAGACGTGACAGATACAGACCGAAGGGGTGACAGGAGAGTGATCCATGCCGCCCCTTCGGCAAATCATAAGGAAATTGAAGGGTAGATGCAACGTTTCTCCCCGGAGGTTTTGGTTTTCTCGGAAACGAGAGAGGGAGGATAAGATATGCTGAAATACATCGCCAAGCGTGTAGTAGCAGCCATTCTGACGCTCTGGGCTCTGGTGACGATCGTGTTCTTTCTGGTCCGGCTGCTGCCGGGTGAACCGTTCACCAGCGCGAAGCTGACGGCGGAAGTAGCCGCCAATATGAATGCCTACTACGGCTTCGACAAGCCTTTGTGGCAGCAATATCTGACATATATGGGGAACCTGTTACAGGGGAATTTCGGGTACTCCATGAAGTATACGAATAAGACAGTCAACTATATCATCGGGCAGACATTCCCTTATTCTGCGAATCTCGGCATTCGTGCTCTGGTCTTCGCCGTTTCTTTCGGTCTGGTGCTGGGTATCATCGCCGCCAGGAAGCGGGGAACCAAGACTGATTTCTTCTGCGTCATCGTAGCGATTGTCGGCACCAGTGTGCCGGACTTCATCATGGGAGCGGTGCTCCAGTATTTCTTCGGAATCAAGTGGGGGCTTCTCCCTATTGCCAAATATGAGGGCTTTGAATACACCATATTGCCTTCTATTGCCCTGGGCTTTTATACACTGGCCTCGGTCTCGCGAATTATGCGGTCCAGTATGCTGGAGGTGACGTCACAGGATTACATCAAGACGGCCCGTTCCAAGGGGCTGTCGGAGATGCGGATCACCTGTAAGCATCAGATCCGCAACGCGATCATGCCGGTCATGACCATGATGGGACCGACCGTGGCCTCCGTGCTGACCGGTACCTTCGTCATCGAGTCCATCTTCGTGATTCCCGGCATGGGCAAATACTACGTGGACAGCATCACAAACAGCGACTACTCCATGGTTCTGGGGATGACCGTCTTCTACGGCTTCTTCCTGGTGCTCTGCAACCTGATCGTGGATATCCTCTACGGTGTAGCAGATCCGAGAGTCCGTATCGGGAAAAGGTAGGTGAAGAGTATGGCAGAACTGAGTAAAGAAATGTTTGTTATCCATGGCAAGGATCTGAAGGAGATGGAAAACATCAGTCGTCCTTCCCTGACCTTCTGGCAGGATGCCTGGCGGCGCTTCCGGAAGAACAAGACGGCCATGGTGGGACTGTTCATCATCGTTCTCTATGCGTTGCTGGCGATCTTTGCGCCGATGGTGAGTCCCTATAAATTCTCCGCCACGGATTCCTCCGCCATGAACGCGCTGCCTTCTCTGCAACACCTCTTCGGATGCGATTCGGTGGGGCGTGATCAGTGGACGCGTGTCTGGATGGGCGCGCGGGTCTCGCTGTCCATCGGCCTGGTATCCGCTCTGGTCAATATGTGTGTGGGCGCTGTGATCGGCGGACTCTGCGGCTATTACGGCGGGAAGCTGGATATGATCGTCATGCGGATCGTGGATATTCTCTATGGTATCCCGTCTCTGATCATCACGATCCTGGTCATGATGGTGCTGGGCAAGGGCGTGATTGCTCTGGTCGTTGCCCTCTGTATCGTGGGGTGGATCGGCACCTGCCGGTTCGTCCGCGGTGAGGTCTACCGGCTGAAGGAACAGGATTTCGTGCTGGCGGCCAAGGTCATGGGTGTCTCCGACATCGTCATTATTCTTCGCCACATCATTCCCAATATTCTGGGTATGCTGATCACCAACATGTGTATGGCTATCCCGGGTGCGATCTTCCAGGAGGCATTCCTGAGCTACATCGGCGTCGGTATCGCGGCTCCAAACTGCAGCTGGGGTGTTCTGGCGAAGGAGGGCATCCAGTATCTGAGAATCTATCCTCATGAGATTCTCATCCCGGCTCTGATCATCTGCTCCACGATGCTGGCTCTGAACCTGCTCGGCGACGGCCTGCGCGATGCGGTGGATCCGAGACTACGCGGAACGGAATAGGAGGGCTGAGCTGTGGAAGATAAGATTCTTGAACTGAAAAATGTAGTATATTCGTTTCATACATACGGCGGCGAGGTCAAGGCAGTCCGTGATGTCAGCTTCGAGGTGCGGCGCGGTGAGATTCTTTGAATCGTCGGCGAATCCGGCTGCGGCAAGAGCGTGACGGCGCAATGTATCCTGCGCCTGAACCCGGAGCCTCCGGGCTTCTTCGGAGGGGGCGAGATCCTTTTCGACGGAAAAGATATCCTGAAGATGAGCAATAAGGAAATGCGGAAGCTGCGCGGCGGTGACATCGGCTTCGTCTTCCAGGATCCCATGACCTCCCTGAACCCCACGATGCGGGTCGGCAACCAGATTGAAGAGGTCTTTCTCGGGCGCGGAGTTGATAAGAAATTCGTCAAAGAGCGTTCTCTGGAGATCATGAAGCAGGTAGGAATCAACGACGCGGAGAAGCGGTACCGCCAGTACCCGCATGAGCTCTCCGGTGGTATGAAGCAGCGTGTGATGATCGCTATCGCTCTGGTGAGTAAGCCGTCCCTGATCATCTGTGACGAGCCGACGACCTCTCTGGATGTGACCATCGAGGCGCAGATCCTTGATCTGCTCCTGGAGCTGCGGAAGCAGATGGGAACCTCCATTATTATCATTACTCATGATCTGGGCGTGATTGCCCGTCTCTGTGACCGTGTAGTCGTCATGTACGGCGGCAAGGTTGTGGAAAAGGGTCTGGTAAATGACATTTTCTATGACACGGCTCATCCCTATACCCGGGGACTGATGAGCTCCATCGCCCGGCTGGATACAAAGAAGGACGAGAAGCTGAGCCCCATCGAGGGAACGCCTCCCGATCTGTTTGCTCCGCCTGTGGGATGCCCCTTCGCAGCGCGGTGTGAATTCGCCATGGACGTGTGCAAGGAATATCCGCCTGAGACCTATAAGGTGGGAGAGGAGCATGAGACCAGCTGCTGGCTGCAGCATGCGTATGCGCCGGAGACGGTGATGAGAAAGAAAAATGCCGTGGTGCTGGAGAAAGGAGAGGCGAAAAATGAGTGATCGTACAAAACAGGAACCTCTCGTACAGGTAAAGGATCTGTGCAAATATTTCCAGGTATCCCGGAACGCAACGCTGAAGGCTGTGGACGGTGTCAGCTTTGACATTTATAAAGGCGAGACAGTTGCTGTCGTAGGAGAGTCCGGCTGCGGGAAGTCCACCACGGGACGTTGCATCATCCGCCTCTACGAACCGACGAAGGGACAGGTGATCTTTGACGGGAAGGATGTGACCAAGCTGACCAAGGCAGAGCAGAAGGAATTCTGTCAGCGGATGCAGATGATCTTCCAGAACCCGTATTCTTCTCTGAATTCCCGTATGACGGTCAAGGAGATCGTCGGTGAAGGACTGAAGAATCATGGCGCTTCCGACAAAGAGGCGGAGGAGAAGGTGGAGCTTCTGCTGCGGCAGGTGGGGCTGAACAAGGATCATATGAGCCGTTTCCCACACGAGTTCTCCGGCGGACAGCGTCAGAGGATCGGCATCGCCCGGGCTCTGTCAGTAGATCCGGAATTCATTATCTGCGACGAGCCGATCTCAGCTCTGGACGTGTCCATCCAGGCGCAGGTCATCAATATGCTGAAGGATCTGCAGGAAGAACACGGACTGACGTATCTGTTCATTGCGCACGATCTGAGCGTGGTCAAGTACATCTCTGACCGGGTGGTGGTCATGTATCTGGGTACGGTGGTAGAGTCCGCAGATACCGAGGAGCTTTATGCTCATCCGACGCATCCTTACACGCAGGCGCTTCTGTCCTCTATCCCGGAGGCAGATCCCAAGGTAGCGAAGAGCAATAAACGGATCCCCATCAAGGGAGAGATTCCCAGCCCGATCAACCCGAAGGACTGTTGCCGGTTCGCCGAACGCTGCCCGCGGGCCACGGAGAAGTGTTTCGCTGAGATGCCGGCGCTGCGCGAGATCGCGCCGGGTCATAAAATGGCCTGCCATCTGGCGGAATAACAATTTCCTGTGGCGGAACCCTGAAAGGCTGCTGTGATTGAGGCAGAAAGACCCGCAGTAAGACGTCTGTGCTGAGAAAAAAGACGCTTGACAAAGAGAATAAAACTATCTAGGATATAGCTGCCCCTGACCGTGGTTGAAAGACTGTGGGAAGGGGCAGTTTTCGGGAGAAATACAGGAAATCCTGACGGCTATTCGGTCGGGAATCAGGAAATCCGGGTAAGGGGATCAGGGAAAGCTGTCTGATCAAAAAGAAGGAGGATCATCAATGAATGAGTTTTACATGAAGAGGCTGACGGAAGAGTTGCAGAACTCTCCGTTTGATGCCATGATGCTGTCTCCGGGGGAGGAACTGCGTTTCCTTCTGGGAGATTTTGATCCGATGCTCTGTGAGCGTTTTCAGGGACTCTTTGTAAAGCAGGATGGAGAGATGTTCTATATCTGTAACCTTCTTTATCAGGAGGAATTCCGGGCTGCGCTGCCCGCTTCGGTTCGGCTGTACGCCTGGTTTGACGGCGAGGTCATGACCGAGGTGGTGGAAAAGGCTCTGGCGCAGGAAGGTCTGCTCGGCAGCACGATCGCGGTCAATTCCACGGCTCAGGCATTCAATGTGCTGGAGATCATGGACAAGGTGGATGTGATTTTCAAGAATGGGAAGCCGCTTCTTGAGCGGATGCGGATGCACAAAACGCATGAGGAATTAAAGGCGCTCAGAGATTCGGCAGCGATCGTCGATCAGGTCTTCGAGGAGGTCATTTCCTTCATTCATCCCGGACAGAGTGAAAAAGAGATTCAGGATTTTCTTCTCCGTCGGATGACGGAGCTCGGGGGCGGAAGCGCTGAGTGCATCGTGGGATGCGGCGCCAACAGCAGCTATCCGCATTACAGCGACTGCCGTGGGATTGTGGCAGAGAAAGATATGGTTCTTTTGGACTACGGCTGTACAGTACGGGGCATGTACTCAGATATGACCCGCATGGTCTTCGTCGGGGAACCCGATGCGAAGCGCCGGGATATTTATAATCTCGTCGTGCGCAGCAACGTGGAAGCGGAGAAGCTGGTGCGCGAGGGAACTTTTGTACCGGATATCGACCGGCGGGCCCGGGAGGTTCTGGATGAGAAGGGGTTGGCATATACTCTGATCAATCGCCTGGGGCATGGGGTCGGCTATACGATCCATGAAGCGCCGGATATCAAGCAGTCGAATCCGATTTATCTGGAACGGGGAATGGCTTTCTCTATTGAGCCGGGCGTCTATCTTGCCGGCGACTTCGGCGTCCGCATCGAAGATGTGGTCGTCGTGAACGAGGAGGGAGAGTGTGAAGTCCTGAACCATGCCACGAAGGAGATGGTGTTTGCGAAGGTTTAAGAAGATCGTAAAGTCATATTCTTTTGCCGCTCGCTCGTTTGATGCAAATATTGACGGAACTGCTCGCAATATCCGGGGACTGCCGACCGAAATTCCGTGATAAAATCCTATATATCTGTGATACTATTATCGTTTGTGCAGAAGAAAGGACGTGCGAGTATGGGAAGACTGAGTGGGAAAGTAGCCATCATTACCGGAGGCGGAAGCGGCATGGGCGCTGCCTGCACCGAACTGTTTGTCAAGGAAGGCGCGAAGGTTGTGACTACCGGGCGTCATCCGGAGAAGATGGAGTCGATCGTCGCGGATTTCAATGCGGATGGCAGGTATGATGATGATATTCTGATCATGCGTCAGGATGTTTCGAAGGAAGAGGACTGGATCGAGGTCGCAGCGGAGACAGAGAAACGTTTCGGCAAGATTGATATTCTGGTGAATAATGCCGGGATTCTGGATTCTGTACCCTATGACCGGATTGATTATGATAACTGGAAACGTGTGATGGATATCAATGGCTGGGGACAGATGCTCGGCTATAAAACAATTGTTCCGTATATGAAGAAAATCGGCGGAGGCACCATCGTCGTTGTTTCTTCGATGGCAGCGGCCAATTCCGGCGGCGGACTGACGGCCTATTGCGCCAGCAAAGGGGCCAGCGATGCGCTGTCCCGAGCAGCCTCTGTCCACCTGGCGCAGTATAATATCCGCACCAACTGTATTCTTCCCGGAACCATCGAGACACCGATGCTGAAAAATGCATTCCCTGACGAGGCTTCCTATAAGGCCATGACGGAGACACAGCTGCTGAAGCGTGTCGGAACTTCCATGGAAATTGCCTACCTGGCGTTGTATCTGGCCAGCGATGAGTCCGGATTCACAAATGGAATCTCCGTCATCGTTGACGGCGGCATTCACAATTCTCCCGCCACAGTGGTGGCAGATGAATAAAGAATTAGTATGATAACCCTTCACAGAGACGGCCTGTATTTTGCAGGTCGTTTTTGTTGCAACTTTTTCTGGTTTTATGTATGATACAGGAGATTGCAGTGAGTATTGCATACCGGAAGGAGGCCAAACGATTTGGAAACGAAGTATCTGGAAGAGTTTCTCGTTCTGACGGAACTGAAAAATTCCTGCGCGGCCGCAGAGAAACTGTTTGTCTCACAGTCTACCCTGGCGCGCCATATGCAGGCTCTCGAGGATGAAATCGGGACTCCTCTTTTTGATCACTCGAAAAAAGGATATATTCTGAATGATCGGGGGAGAATTTTTGCCGCAGGTGCCAGGAAGATCATTCTGGCGCAGGAGCAATGTTTTAGTATTCTGCATGGCCTGGAAGAAGAAGCAAAAGTCGTGCGTTTATGTTCTCAGGGACGTATCATCCAGCTCCTGATTGATTTTCAGAGAGCCTGTCCCGATTACCGGATTGAATGCCATCGGCCCAATCGCTATCTGGAAGAACTGAGGGCCGGGCGGGCAGAGATCGCCTTTGTCTCGGATATGCTGCCTCTTTCACCGGAGCTTGCCTGTATGCCATATTACCGCGAAGAGGTGCTGGTACTTGTCAATGCAGGCCATCCGCTGGCGAAGAAGGAAGCAGTCAGTCTGGAGGAACTTCGCGGAGAGAGAATCATTTCTCTGTGGGATGATCTGATCTGTGACGATGCATTTACTGAACTGTTTCATCGGTCCGGATTTGTCCCGAATCCGGCAGTGACCGTGACTGCGGTGGATGATCTGATACAGATGGTATGCGAGAAGATTGGTATTGCCCTGATACATGGAGTGGAGGAGAAGATTCCGGCATACTCGGGTGTATGCTGTCTGCCCTTAGAGCCTCATCTGTATTATGATATGATGATGTGCTACCGGAAAGAGGCGGAACTCTCCGGCGCGGCGAAGTGTTTTCTGTCCTTTGCCCGGGAGTGGATCGAGAGCCAGCGCGACCTGAATCCACGAGGTTAGGGATTTGGCGGCAAAGATGATATCTTTCTGTGCAACTGAGAACACATGAAA
>JAJQCL010000053.1:25437-30990 GCA_021202715.1 Lachnospiraceae bacterium | reverse complement strand
CAAGAATGTACTGATATTTTCTCTGCCAGGAAGCGAGGATGTCCGGCCTCTGCGTGAAAAGCTCATGGCAGAGCTTCATCATATCGTCGAAATCAATCAGGGAGGCGCGACGCATGCGCTCCTCATAGCCTTCGTAGATCTGACGAAAGACCTCCGCGGAGCAGCTCTGAGAAAAATAGTTCTCCAGCCTGATCGTGTCTCCCTTGACGGCGCTGATCTCCGCCGCCAGAGACGACAGCAGCTCTCCCTCGTCCTCCGTCTCCAGATCTGTCTGGTCGATCAGTTCCCGCAGGAAGGCGTTCTTCTGCTCCGGACGCGCGATGTTGGCGGCGGAGAAATTGTAAGCATATTTCAGGATCTTAAAAAAGACCGCATGAAAGGTGCCAAAGGTGACCGGCGGCCGTTTTCCGCCCATGAGACGGCCCCACCGCTCGTCCATTTCCACGGCGGCCGCCTTGGGGAAGGTGCTCACCAGGATATGTGAGGGCTCTATCTTCAGTTCCTCGACCAGATGCCGCACGCGGTGCGTGATCACCATGGTCTTCCCGGAGCCGGGCCCCGCCAGCACCATGGCCGGTCCCGCCCCATGGCGCACCGCCTCCTCCTGCCCCGGATTCATCGGCATAGTTCTCTTCCCCCCTTTAAAGCAGTGACAGGGGCAGACGATTCCCCGTCCGCCCCTGATTTCCCGTTCGGACGCTCAACGCGTCCTTTCTTTTATCCCATCTTCTTTTGGTGCTGTTACAGATTTTGTCCCCGCGCAGCTTCCAGCTTCGCGATCCCCACACGGATGCGCTGCAGCGACTCATCCTTCCCCAGGATATCCAGAATCTCGTAAGCGCCGCCCGGCGTCATCTGCCGTCCGGAGACGGCGATGCGCAGCGGCCACAGAGCCTGTCCGTTCTTGATGCCCTTCTCCGCGACATAGCCCATGACCAGCTCCTTCATGGCCTCCATCCCGTAATCTTCCTGTGCCTCCAGCCGCGGCAGCAGGTCGCGCAGCACCACCAGCGAATTCTCCGTATTTGTCTTCATCTTCTTGTGCGTATACAGCGCCACGTCGTAGTCCGGCAGCGCCTCGAAGAAGGTGATCGGCTCCGCGATCTCCGGGAAGACCTCAATGCGTGTCTGCATCAAATCGGCGATCTTGCGCAGATCCAGATCCTCACGATGGATCACCGAACGGACGACCGGAAGTGCCCTCTCGTAATAGTCCTCTTTCGCCATCGCTTGGATATACTGGCCGTTCATCCAGCGCAGCTTCGTCATATCAAAGACCGCCGGGGATTTGCTGATATGGTGATAGTCAAAGGCCTCGATCAGCTCCGGCAGACTGAGAATTTCCCGGTTATCCTCCGGACTCCAGCCAAGAAGAGCCACATAGTTGACCACCGCTTCGTTGAGGAATCCCTGATCGATGAGATCCTCATAAGAAGCATGGCCGCTGCGCTTACTCAGCTTGCGGTGCTCCTCGTCCGTGATCAGCGGACAATGCACATACACCGGCTCTTCCCAGCCGAAGGCGGCATAGAGACGGGTATACTTGGGCGCCGAGGAGAGGTATTCATTGCCCCGGACCACATGCGTGATGCCCATGAGATGGTCGTCCACCACATTGGCGAAATTATAAGTCGGATAACCGTCCGACTTGATGAGAATCATGTCGTCAAGCTCCGCATTGGGCACCGTAATATCCCCGTAGATCTCATCGTGGAAGGTGGTCGTCCCTTCCCGGGGAATGTTCTGCCGGATCACGTAAGGCTTCCCGGCTGCAAGGTTGGCCTCCACCTCTTCCGGAGACAGGCTCAGGCAGTGCTTGTCATACATGGACACTTCCTTGCCGTCGATCTCCTGACGCAGGCTCTCCAACCGCTCCCGGTCACAGAAGCAGTAATAAGCCTCGCCGCGCGCGATCAGCTCTTTCGCATATTTCAGATAAATCCCCGCGGCCTGCCGCTCGCTCTGCACGTAGGGGCCGCAGCCGCCGTCCCGGTCCGGTCCCTCGTCGTGCACGAGGCCCGTCTTCGCCAGAGTCCGGTAAATAATATCAACGGCGCCCTCCACATAGCGCTCCTGATCCGTATCCTCGATGCGCAGGATGAAGTCGCCTCCCGCGTGACGGGTGATCAGATAAGCGTACAGCGCCGTTCTCAGGTTCCCCACATGCATCCGCCCCGTCGGACTGGGGGCGAAGCGTGTTCTCACTCTTTCAGACATATATCTCATTCTCCTTTTCGATCCGTTCTCATTTTTTCTCCGCGCCCTTCTTCCCGCCGGGCGCCCGTTTCCGGGCGGCGGCATGTCCTCACCGTCCGGATTTACCGAAGCATTATAGCACAGACCTCTTCCTCCTGTCCAGATGCCCTCTTCCCGCCGGTTCGCGTTTTTTCACATTTCTTTTGAAACATTTCACAAATCCTTTACGCCCCTGTTCTTGCAATACATCCAAAAAATTGATAAAATCATGACAGTGCGAAATTTTTGTCATTTGAAAGCAGGATACATATGGAATTACCTGAAAGACGTTTACCGGATCAATATTTTTTTGAAAATCTCAGCGAAGAACAGATGGACGGGCTGATGGCCCAGGGGATTCATCTGGTCGACAGTGCGCTCCAATACCAGGAAATGATGATGATGTACAACTGTGCCATCCGGGAGGTGCGCACCAAGCTGGAGGTACTGAACGCCGATCTGTCGGTCCGCTACCAGCGCAATCCCATCGAATTCATCAGCTGTCGTCTAAAGAAACCCATGAGCCTGTTTCAGAAGCTCCAGAAGAAGAATCTGCCCCTCTCTCTCAGTGCCATTGAGAATAATATCAACGATGTGGCCGGGATCCGGGTCATTTGCTCCTTTATCGACGATATCTATGCCGTGGCGGCCATGCTCACAGCGCAGGATGATATCACGCTTCTTGAGACCAAGGATTATATCAAGAATCCCAAGGCCAACGGCTACCGGAGTCTGCATCTGATCGTGGAGCTGCCGGTCTTCTTCTCCGATCAGAAGAAGAACATGCGTGTCGAGGTGCAGATCCGCACCATCGCCATGGATTTCTGGGCCAGTCTGGAGCACCAGCTGAAATACAAGAAAACCGTTCGAAATGAAGAAGCCATCGTCGCAGAGCTGACAGAGTGCGCCGAAACGATCGCGGCCACCGATCAGCGCATGATGGAGATCCGCAATAAGATCAATGAGAATGCGGAAAACCCTGACGTCGATGAGGCCAACACGGAAGAAAGCCTGCGGGAAAAGCTCGACCGTTTCAACATCCCCAGTCTGTAGTTCCCCTGAAATCCCCGGCCGGCTCCGTAGGCCGTGCTCCTCTGCCGGACAGAGAAAGTGCTTCCGGTCATCCGGCCTGTACGGCCTACATCATATATATGGAAGGAAAAGATCATGTCCACACCCTTTGCCATACCCACTGATGACGAGATTTATTACCTGGCTGAGCTCTTTAAGATCTTCAGCGACCCCACCCGGACCCGCATCCTCTTTACTCTCACCGAGGAGGAGAAATGTGTACAGGACATTGCCGACGCGATCGGCATGTCCCAGAGCTCCGTATCGCACCAGCTCCGCATCCTCAAGCAGAGCCGTCTGGTGCGCTTCCGCCGGGAGGGACGCACTGTTTACTACTCTCTGGCCGACGGTCACGTACTGACCATCCTGAGTCAGGGGCTGGAGCACATTCAGGAATGAAGGAAGAAATACTAATATAAGCCAAAAGAGTTGCCCGCAGGACCCGAACCATTTATTCCGGAAAAATCCGCACGTAATTCCGCTCTATTTCCTGTTGAAAAGAGGCCGGAAGTCGATCATATTCCTGTATATCAATCAGAAAGGGAATATCGCTGTCATTCAAAAGGGCTCGCAGCTGTGTGAGAGACTTATCTTTGTCAGAAAAACTCTTCACCACCAAATCCAGGTCGCTTGCCGGGTGCGACTCACCTTTCACACGGCTGCCATAAGCCCAGATTTCCGCTTTCGGACAATATGCATAAAATATTTCTTTCATATCACGCAGGTACTTTTTCTTCACATCAAGCATCATCAATCACCTCTTTCAGATGCTTCGCATCTTCCAGGAAATGATCTATCAGCGACAAAGTTTCCTCTGCGAACTCCTGCCCATAATCATGTGCCGTACTGTTTCGGTTGTCCCTGTATTCCATCCACCTGCCTGTCTCTTCCTCGTTCAACAAAGAATACTTATACGCATGGCGAAAAATATCCTTGAATGTCAGTTTATCTACCACACGTCGTGACGCAAAATACGGCGTGATTCTCTTCTTTAGTAATTTCCCGCTCTGTTCGAGCGTCATTTCAAAGCTTTTTACCAGTGAATTCCGGTATAATTCATACTCTATACTGCCCTCCTCAACGCTCCGAAGCATTTGATAGGATTTCTCAAGCGTTTCAATGCATCTCTGCAAAAATTCTGTATTGATTTCTGACATTCCCTGTTCCTCCGATTTTGATTTACACATTGCGGTTCCATGCTTTTTGTGCCACGATTTGTACCATTGGACATTCCGGATATCTTATCCCTTTCATTCTATCAAACATTCCTTCAAATACAAGTGACAAAATCGTCTCGAATAAAACAGATGCACACTTGCAAAAAGGCTGCCGCATCCACGACAGCCCTTCCGTTTTTATAATGCGCAGATATGCGCAAAACATTATCACATCTTCGCCAGCTCGCAGGCTGTCTCCGCGGCCAGAGCCGCGTTGTTGTAGACCAGCTGGATATTGCTGTCCAGGCTGTCGCCGCCGGTCAGCTCCTGGATGCGGGCCAGCAGGAACGGTGTCGTCGCCTTGCCGTGGATCCCCTTCGCCTTACACTCCTCCACGGCCTCATCAATGGCCGCGTTAATGACCGCGGGATCCATGGAATACTCCTCAGGGATCGGATTCGTCACCAGCATGCCGCCCTTCAGGCCCATCTCGCGCTGCGCATGGAAAGCCGCAGCCAGCGCCGCGGGTGTATCCAGCCGATAATCTACACCAAATTCCGAAGTACGGGTGTAGAAAGCAGGAAGCATCTCGGTGCCATAGCCGATCACGGGGACGCCCTTGGTCGCCAGGTACTCGAGAGGCAGTCCCAGATCAAGGATGGACTTGGCGCCGGCACAGATCACCATCACCGGTGTCTGGCCCAGCTCCTCCAGATCCGCGGAGATATCCATCGTCGTCTCCGCGCCCCGATGCACACCGCCGATGCCGCCGGTGGCAAAGATCGAAATCCCGGCCATATGGGCGATCATCATCGTGGTCGTGACAGTGCAGGCGCCGTCCTCCTTCCGGGCGATCAGTACAGGCAGGTCGCGGCGGCTGGCCTTGGTGATGGCCATGCCCTTCTTCCCGAAATACTCGATCTCATCCGCTGAAAGTCCGGCTTTCAGGCGGCCGCCGATGATGGCGATCGTCGCGGGCACCGCGCCGTGGTCGCGGATGACCTGCTCCACAGTCAGAGCCGTTTTCACATTCTGCGGATAGGGCATACCGTGGGAAATAATGGTGGACTCCAGCGCCACGACCGGCTTC
>JAJQCL010000053.1:9655-25427 GCA_021202715.1 Lachnospiraceae bacterium | reverse complement strand
GCAACCTCCGGTGCAATATCCAGATACGAATTCATAGCGTGTTCCTCCTAAATTTTTATAATGTAACCAGCCGAAATGATTCCGGCTGCCGGATGCTCTGTTCTCTCTTTATGGAAATACAGGCATACTTTGACTTCGTTCTAAGGCAGACGGCAGAGATTACAGACTGCTCTGCCTGGCCGCCTGCGGGACTTCCTCCATCCGCGCCCGCAGCGCTTCCACAGACAGGGAGGCGTTGATCGTCTCCTCGCTCTCCAGCGCCAGCGAGGCGGCCGCCAGGCCCAGACGGGCGGTCCCCGCCAGATCTGTTCCCTGAAGATAAGCCCAGGTGATCGCCGCCATGAACGCATCCCCGCAGCCGGTCGCGTTGACCACGTGTACCGGGCCGCCGGGGAGCCGGACAGATCCGTTATGGTCGGCCGCGAACACCCCTTCCGCCCCCAGGCTGATGAAGACCCGCCGCAGCCCCGTCGCCAGCAGCGCGTCGGCCGCCCGATGCAGGCTCGCCTCGTCGGTGATCGCCACCCCGGAGAGAAGCTCCGCTTCCAGCCGGTTGGGCTTCAACGTGTGCAGCCGCCCCAGGATCGGCCGCAGCTTCTCCGCCTTGGCCGTGGAGACCGGATCCGCAAAAAGCGGTACTTTGACATTCTCCGCCAGCCAGAGAAGAGATTCCTGCGGCAGATTGGTGTCCGTCACCACGACCTGCGCATTTGCCAGCAGCGCCGACTGAGAGGCCAGAAACCGCGGCGTCAGCTTCTCACAGATCTCCATGTCGCTGACCGCCAGCACCATGTCGCCATCCGGTCCCGCCAGGAAGAGATAGGTGGACGTCGCCGTCCCCGGCAAAACCAGGCTCCGGCTGATATCGATCCCCAGCTCACTGCAGGATGCCTCCAGCC
This sequence comes from Lachnospiraceae bacterium, assembly GCA_021202715.1. GTDB lineage: Bacteria > Bacillota > Clostridia > Lachnospirales > Lachnospiraceae > UBA3305. The sequence continues at coordinate 24,528 of JAJQCL010000053.1, read as the reverse complement.
ATTGCGCATACGTGTCGTCGCCAAAAGCCGTGACAAGCCGCGTATCCACTCCCAGCAGAGAAAGGTTGTGGGCGATGTTGCGCCCCACGCCCCCCAGGCTGGTGCGCACCCGTCCGGGATTGGAATCGGCCGCGACCAGTGGCTGTCCGGAAATGCCCCCGATGTCCACATTCACTCCGCCCACGACGACCGCATAGGACGCGCTGCGGACGATATACCCACGCCCGGCGATATGCCCTTTTTTGGTCAGGTTGGAAATGTGGACCGCCACCGAGGATCTTGTGATGCCCGCCCGCTCCGCCAGTTCCTGCTGAGAGATCAGGGGGTTCTCCTCGATCCAGCGAAGGATCTGTCTCTCGCGCTGTGTCATCGTGTGTTCTCCTTAAGCAATAGTTTATCTTCTAAACATTTATTTATCTTACAAAATCTCTCTGAAAATGTCAACACCGGTTCTTCCTTTCCCGGAATATTTTTGATACAATGGCATCTGGCATCATCACACATGAGGAGGAAAATATTTTGGCCAAGCTGTATTTCAAATACGGAGCCATGGGAAGCTCCAAGACCGCCACCGCACTGATCACCAAGTACAATTACGAGGAACGAGGCATGAAGGTCTGGCTGCTCAAGCCCTTCGCCGACAACCGCGACGGGCAGTACACCATCCGCTCCCGGGTCGGCCTCTCAGCGGAGGCCGAAGCCATCTCGCCGTCCGTCAACATCCGGGAATTATACGCACAGCGCACCCCGGTGGACGTCATCATCGCCGACGAATGCCAGTTCTTCACCGAAGAGCAGATCGACCAGCTGCGGGAACTCGTGGATCGGGAGGGGCTCCCGGTGCTGTGTTTCGGTCTGCGAACCGATTTTCAGACCCGTCTCTTTCCCGGCAGCCGACGACTTTTCGAGACCGCGGACTCCATCTCGGAAATCAAGACCATCTGCTCCTGCGGAGATAAGGCCACTGTCAACGCGCGTATCGACGGCGAGGGCTACATCATCACCGAAGGCGCCCAGGTAGAGCTGGGCGGCAACGAACGCTATCTGGCCATGTGCCATAAATGCTGGAAATCGCACATCGCCGAGAGGCGAAAGGTGCGTTAAAGACGCGAATTCCCTATTGCAATTTCGTATAAAGTGTGTAAAATGAAGGTAAATGCGGCCAAACCCACTCCCGACTGCAGAAAACTTCGGGAGACGTCCGCATTACATACTACAGATGGGAGGAACCATATCATGAAAAAGTTACTCGCACTGATGCTGGCGGCGTGCATGGTAGTCTCACTGGCTGCCTGCGGCAGCAGCAGCTCCTCGAGCGACACCACCGCAGCGGCGGACGAGACGACCGCAGCCGCTGCAGAGACCACGGGAGATGAAGAGACAACAGCTGCCGGAGATGAGACCGCGGCGGCGGACGAGAGCCAGGCGGCCGAGGCGACCGGCGACTACCGCATCGCCATGATCACCGATTACGGCGACATCACTGACCAGTCCTTCAACCAGACCACCTATGAAGCCTGCAAGGCGTTCTGTGAGGAGAACGGTCTGGACTTCACCTACTACAAGCCCGATGGAGATTCCACCGCGGAGCGTGTCGCCATGGTCGAGAAGGCCGCCGATGAAGGCTACAATGTCATCGTGATGCCCGGTTATGCCTTCGGTGAGACCATCGTTGAGACGGCTGAGACCTACTCCGACATCACTTTCATCGCTCTTGACGTAGCACAGAGCGATCTGGGCGATGATTACGTCATCCCCTCCAACGTCTACTGTGCTGTGTATCAGGAAGAGCTGAGCGGCTACATGGCCGGTTATGCGGCTGTAAAGATGGGCTACACGCACCTCGGATTCCTGGGCGGCATGGCTGTTCCCGCTGTCATTCGCTACGGCTACGGCTTCGTACAGGGCGTGGACACTGCGGCTGCTGAGCTGGGTATCGAAGCGACGGTTGAGTATGTCTACGGCAACCAGTTCTACGGCGATTCTGATATCACCGCCTACATGGACAACTGGTACCAGACTCTGGGCGTAGAGGTTGTCTTCGCCTGCGGCGGCGGTATCTATTCCTCCGCAGCGGAAGCAGCAGCCAAGGTAGACGGCGCCAAAGTGATCGGTGTGGACACTGACCAGCAGGGCATCATCGACGGAACCTACGGAGATGGTATGACCATTACCTCCGCCATGAAGGGCCTCGCCGCCACCGTCAACTCTCTGCTTACGGAAGTCATCGCCGGCAATTTTGCCTCCTACGGCGGACAGGTTGATACTCTGGGTCTTGTAAACGGTGATGATCCCGAGTCCAACTATGTACAGATCCCCATCGAGGGCACTCAGTGGAACGACAGCTTTACCGAGGACGATTACAAGGAGCTGGTCTCCAAGATGTATTCAGGTGAAATCACTGTCTCCAACGACACCGAAGCCATGCCTGAAGTTTCCGCTACCACAGTGAACGAGTACGGCAACATCAAATAAAAACATATTCTCATTTCCCGCCATCAGCGGGAACCGGACAGGGACGCCAATATGGTGTCCCTTTTTTTCATACAATCATCTTTTCACAAAACATATAATTCTTTTCACATTTTGCGGATTTGTGTTTGAAACATCCTTAATAATATAGTATAATCAAACGGAAGTCTAAACGAAAGAAGGAGGGCCTTTAGCTTGGAACAACCATATGCCATTGAAATGCTGCACATCACCAAGCGCTTTCCGGGAATCATCGCCAACGACGACATCACACTTCAGTTGAAGAAGGGAGAGATCCACGCGCTGCTCGGGGAGAACGGCGCCGGAAAATCCACCCTGATGAGCGTGCTGTTCGGCATGTATCAGCCCGAAGAAGGCATCATCAAGAAGGACGGCCAGCAGGTCGACATCAAGGATCCCAACCACGCCAACGCGCTGGGCATCGGTATGGTCCACCAGCACTTTAAGCTGGTGGAATGCTTCTCTGTCCTGGACAACATCATTCTGGGTGTGGAACCGACGACACGGGGAGGCGTCCTGCAGAAGGCGCAGGCCCGGGAAAAGGTCGTCGCTCTGTCCGACAAATACGGACTGAAGGTCGACCCGGACGCGCTCATTGAAGACATTACCGTCGGAATGCAGCAGCGCACGGAGATCATGAAGATGCTCTATCGGGAAAACGAGATCCTGATCTTTGACGAACCGACGGCTGTGCTGACGCCTCAGGAGATCGACGAGCTCATGGAGATCATGCGCAATCTCGCGGCCGAGGGCAAGAGTATTCTCTTCATCTCTCACAAGCTCAATGAGATCATGTCCGTGGCGGACCGCTGCACAGTTCTGCGCAAGGGCAAATGCATCGGCACCGTGAACATCGCTGATACCAGTCGTGAAGAGCTCTCCCGCATGATGGTGGGCCGCGATGTGGAATTCGTGGTGCAGAAGGAAGAAGCGAAGCCCGGGGACGTGATCCTGGATGTATCCGATCTGACCGTGGCCTCCAAGGCACACAGCAACAACGCGGTGAAGGACGTCAGCTTCCAGGTACGGGCCGGGGAGATCGTCTGCATCGCCGGAATCGACGGCAACGGACAGACGGAGCTGATCTATGGTCTCACCGGTCTGGAACCCGCAAAATCCGGCACTGTCAGGCTGAAGGGAACAGACATCACTCACGCCCCCATCCGTCAGCGCTCAACCATGGGCATGAGCCACATCCCCGAAGACCGGCACAAGCATGGTCTGGTCCTGGACTACTCTCTGGAAGACAACCTGGTCCTGCAGCGCTATTTCGAGCCGCAGTTTGTCAGCAAGGCCGGTTTCCTGAAACGCGGCGCCATCCGTGAGTACGCCCTCCGCCTCATCGAAGAATACGATGTGCGCAGCGGCCAGGGTCCCATCACCACGGCGCGCAGTATGTCCGGCGGCAACCAGCAGAAGGCCATCATCGCCCGGGAGATCGACAAGGAACCGGATCTTCTGGTCGCCGTTCAGCCCACCCGTGGTCTGGACGTGGGCGCCATCGAATTTATCCACAAGCAGATCGTCGCCACCCGGGATGCCGGGAAAGGCGTTCTCCTCGTGAGCCTGGAGCTGGATGAGGTCATGTCCCTCTCCGACCGCATTCTGGTCATGTACGAGGGCGAGATCGTCGGCGAACTGGATCCGAAGAAAACCACGGTGGAAGAGCTGGGCCTGTACATGGCCGGCGCCAGGAGGGAGGAGAAACGCGCATGAAAGAACAAAAGACACCGCTGCTGCGCCGCAGCTGGGTTCAGTCCCTGCTGGCGTCGCTGCTCTGCATCCTGATCGGCCTGCTGATCGGCTATATCGTCCTGCTGATTATCAACCCGGCCGGCGCCAACGAAGCCATTATTACCATCCTCAAAAACTTTATGACCTACTCCCGGCGGGAAGCACAGATCAAGTACCTGGGCAACACCCTCGTCAAGACCGCTCCTCTTCTGATGTGCAGCCTGTCCGTGCTGTTCGCCTACAAGGTCGGCCTGTTCAACATCGGCGCCGCCGGACAGTATGTGATCGGCGCAGGCGCCTGCCTGTACTGCGCGCTGGGCCTGCATATGCCCTGGTATGTCTGCCTGCTGGCTTCTCTGATCCTCGGCATGGCTCTGGGCATCCTCTCCGGTATGCTGTACGCCTACTGCAATGTGAACGTGGTTATTTCCTGTATCATGTTCAACTGGATCAGTCTCTATGCGGTCAATATGCTGCTGAGTCTGGTCAAGGAATCGACCAGCCCCTATACCCTGACCCTCTCCAGCAACAGCCCCGGTTCTCTCCTGCCGACACTGGGTCTGGATAATCTCTTTGGCGGCAATTCCTACGTGACCATCGCGATTCCCCTGTCCGTTCTGATCGCCATCGTAATCTGGGTGCTCCTGGAGAAGACAAAGCTGGGCTATGAACTGAAGGCCACCGGCTGCAATAAATCCGCCGCTCAGTACTGCGGCATGAAAGAGAAGAAGAACCTGATCCTGACCATGGCCATCGCCGGCGGACTGGCCGGTCTCGGCGCCGGACTATACTATCTGACCGGATTTGAACAGTGGTCCTGCACGCAATCCACGGTTCCTGACATGGGCTTTAACGGCATCGCCGCAGCCTTCCTGGGCGGCCTGAGCCCTCTGGGATCCATTCTCTCCTCTCTGTTCATTCAGCACATTTCCAGCGGCGGCGCCTACGTGGACAAGACCATGTACTGCTCTCAGATCTCCGACCTGATCTCCTCGCTGATCATTTATCTGTGCGGCTTCGTTCTCTTCTTCAAATTTGCCATGAACAGCTGGCAAAACAAGAGAGAGGAAAAGAAAGCCGAAAAACTCGCGGCGGAAACCGCCGCAGCCGGGAAAGGAGACGATGAGACATGATTTTACTGCTGCAATACACGCTGATATTCGCTTCGGTCCTGATGCTGGTGGCCCTGGGCGGCTGCTTCTCGGAGCACTCCGGCGTCATCAACATCGGTCTGGAAGGCGTCATGGTCATGGGCGCCCTGGGAGGCGCGCTGGTTATGAAGGCTCTGCCCTCCGGCACCTCCGCCATCGTCATCATTCTGCTGGTCGTCCTGGCCGCCATCGTTCTCGGCGCCATTTACTCCCTGCTTCTGGCTGTGGCCGCTATCCATTTTCAGGCGGATCAGACGCTGGTCGGCACCGCAATGAATCTGCTGGGCACGGCCGCCGCGACGGTCTTCGTCAAAGCCATGAACACAGCAGAGGATGTGAACAATGTTTCTTCTACCATCCAGTATGTAGAACCCAAGAAAGCCTTCCTTGTCTACATCGGCAGCTTCGAGTTCAACTGGTTCATGCTGCTGGCACTCATCGCCCTGCTCATCTCCTATTTTGTCCTGTATAAGACGCGCTTCGGCCTGCGGCTTCAGGCTTGCGGCGAGCATCCTCAGGCGGCAGCCTCCGTGGGCATCAGCGTTTACAAGATGCGCTATGCCGGCGTGCTGATCTCCGGCGTACTCGGCGGACTGGGCGGCATCGTCTACATCACCGCCGGTGTCAGCGAGTGGAAATTCGAGAACGGCGTGGCCGGTTTCGGTTTTCTGGCTCTGGCCGTCATGATTTTCGGACAGTGGAAGCCTCACCGCATCGCCCTCTCGGCCCTGCTGTTCGGTCTCTTCCGCGCCCTGGCAAATGTCTATACCGGCTTCAGCTTCCTGGCAGCGCTGAACCTGCCCAGCAACCTCTACAACATGCTGCCCTACATCATCTGTCTGATCGTGCTGGCCTTCACCTCGAAGAACTCGCGGGCACCAAAAGCAGAGGGCATACCATACGATAAATCACAGAGGTGAGCGGCGTCATGAGACAACCTATCCTGATCGGCATCGCGGGCGGCACCGGCAGCGGCAAATCCACTCTGGTGGACGCCCTGATGCAGCGCTTTGAAGGAGACATCACCCTCCTGTGCCACGACAATTATTACCGGGCACACGACGAGATTCCTTACGAGGAGCGCTGTAAGCTGAACTATGACCATCCGGATGCCTTTGAGACAGAGCTGATGGTGGCCCATTTGCAGGAGCTGAAACAGGGACGGGACATTCTCTGCCCTGTCTATGACTACACGGTACATAAAGTGAGAAAGTGATTCCGGTTCAGGCCAAGCCGGTGATTCTTGTGGAAGGCATTCTGATCTTCGCCGATCCGGCTCTCTGCCGTCAGCTGGACATCAAGCTCTTTGTGGATACTGACGCCGACGTGCGGCTCTGCCGCCGCATCCGCCGCGACGTACGCGACCGGGGACGTACCGTGGACTCCGTCATCGACCAGTATCTGACGACGGTGAAGCCCATGCATGAACAGTTCGTAGAACCCAGCCGGAAGAATGCCGATCTGGTCATCCCGGAGGGAGGCCACAATCTGGTCGCCCTGGATATGATCATCGAACGCATCCGGCAGCATTTACAGGGATTTGAAGAATCCTGACGGAGAAAAATTTCCAGACTTTCATGACAACAGGCCCGACAGTGATTTTTAAACGGTCACTGCCAGGCCTGTTTCTACCTCCCCGTGTCATCCCAATGATTATAGGTGAAATCCGCCGCTATCTGCGGGACAATAACAGCATCCGCGTCAGCCGCTCTCTGCGGGACACGGCCTACAAGGCGATTTCCGCCCGGGAAGCCCTGACAAAGAAGAACCAGAAAGAGCCTACCGTTGGCGAGATCGCCGAATTTCTGGATCTGCCCAAGGAGGACATCGTTCTGGCGCTGGACGCCATCCAGAGCCCCGTCAGCCTCTATGAACCGGTCTACACGGAGGGCGGCGACGCGCTCTATGTCGTGGACCAGATCAGCGACAAGAAGAACCGGGAGGAGCGCTGGGTGGAGAATATTTCCCTCAATGAGGCGATCCACCGGCTTCCCGACCGGGAGAAGAATATTGTCCATCTCCGCTTCTTTGAAGGCAAGACACAGATGGAGGTCGCTGAGGAGATCCATATCTCTCAGGCTCAGGTCAGCCGGTTAGAAAAAAATGCTCTGAAATCCATGCGCAGCTATCTGAACTAAGGTATTCTCCATTTACGCCCCTATACCCGACTGCCTGATTCTCCGTTTTCAGCGAAATCTCATCTCTCCGGGAATTCGGCGGCCATCGCCTCCAGGTCGGCGATCATTTTCTCCAGCCCCTCCTGCGTCAGCGTGTCGGCCACCATCATCTCGTAATTCTCGAAAAACAGGTCAAACGACACATGGAAATCATCCCGATGGCGGGCCACTTCCACCTCCAGCACCGGCTCGATGAACTCCGCCTTAAAATAATACTCTTCCTCCGCCGCCACCAGCTTCAGACCGTGGATCAGTTCCTCCAGCTCGTAGGTCATCAGGAAGCTCTCGCGGAATACCACGGGGCCGTATCCCTCCTGCCGGTGACTGACCTGTATTTTCAGCCAGTTGGCATTGTAATTGTAACTCTCCGGCGTGCTCAGCTCCTCCTCCGGGTACTGATACTGGAGGATCTTCCATTCCATGGATTCCTGCTCGTTAGCAAAAGTAAATGTCATCTCTTTTCAACCTCTTTCGCAATAATCAATGAATAATATCCGGCATCATCGGGAATCTCCTCCAGACTCCGGTACACCCGCTCGTTCTCCATGCCGCAGTTCTCCACCATGGAGACCTCTCGGCCGTCGGCCGCCAGCAGCGTCTTAACACGATTCATTTTCCGTCCGGACTTCATCAGCACATAGTTTCCCGGCGCGTCCAGAATACCCTCTTCCAGACGGTGAACCGCAGGCAGCACATGAAGCGGTTCATTCCACTCCACCACCCGCACATCCAGCCGGTCCGCCGCCGCGCAGAAGGAAGGAACGCCGCTGCCCAGCTCCGTCGTAAAACCGTGTTCTTTGACAATGCGCTGCACATAGGAGAAGGTGGAGTACACCGTGGGATCTCCCAGCGTGAGAAAAACCACATTTTCACCCTTACACAAGTACGTTTCCAGCTGCTCCGCGGCCCGCTCATGGCTTCGCCGCATGACCTCCCGATCATGCGTCATGGGCATGGTGAGCGCCACCAGCTCCTTCTCCGCCAGCTCCGGCACAGCCTGTACCGCGATCCGATAGGCCACCGTCTCTTCCGCCCTCTCACCGTGCACCGCGATCACCCGATTCTCCCGGATGCGGCGCACCGCCTTCAATGTCATCAGTTCCGGCTCACCGGGACCGACGCCGACGCCATACAGAATTCCTGTCATCTGTCTGTCTCCTTTATCCGTTTGTCTCTCATTATAATGAGACAACTCTGTTTTTTCAACACTTCTGCGGCGAAGAAAAAATCAAATAGATGGCTGTTGTTTTTCTCATTTTATGTTAGAATGAATGATGCAGACAAGGAGGGCGCAACGATGATGTATCCATTTTTAACGTTGAAAGATGGCACCGAAATCGTTCATTCTGAAATGAAAGCAGACGGACACACCAAGTCTCACTAAAAAATACATACCAAAGGAGTATACGCTATGTTTATTACCGACGATATCCGCTACGTGGGCGTCAACGATCACGACGTCGACCTGTTTGAAGGACAGTACACTGTGAAAAACGGCATGTCCTATAATTCCTACGTCATTCTGGATGAGAAAATCGCCGTGATGGATACGGTGGACGCTCATTTCACCCACCAGTGGCTGGACAACCTGCAGAACACGCTGGGTTCCCGGACGCCGGATTACCTGATCGTACAGCACATGGAACCGGATCACTCCGCAAACATTGCCAATTTCATGAAGCTCTATCAGGATACCACAATCGTATCCAGCGCCAAAGCTTTTGCCATGATGAAGCAGTTCTTCGGCACCGATTTTGCGGATCGTCAGCTCGTCATCAGGGAAGGCGACACCCTCTCTCTGGGCACCCACACGCTGGCTTTCGTGGCCGCGCCCATGGTTCACTGGCCGGAGGTCATGGTGACCTACGACACCCGGGACAAGGTGCTCTTCTCTGCCGACGGCTTCGGCAAATTCGGCGCGCTGGATGTGAAGGAGGACTGGGACGACGAAGCCCGCCGTTACTACATCGGCATCGTGGGAAAATACGGCCCTCAGGTACAGAACCTGCTGAAGAAGGCCGCCGGGCTGGATATCCAGACGATCTGTCCGCTGCACGGCCCGGTTCTCAGCGAGAACCTCGGACATTATCTGAGTCTGTATAACACCTGGTCTTCCTATACGGTGGAGGATGACGGCATCCTCATCGCCTATACTTCCGTCTACGGCAACACGCGCAAGGCCGTGGAGCTTCTGGCTGACAAGCTGCGCAGCCGGGGCTGCCCCAGCGTCGTGGTGATGGATCTCGCGCGCTGCGATATGTCGGAGGCAGTCGCCAACGCCTTCCGCTACGGCAAGCTGGTGCTGGCCACGACCACATATAATGCGGAGATCTTCCCTTATATGCGCAACTTCATCGAACATCTGACCGAGCGCGGTTTCAAAAACCGCACGGTGGCGCTGGTGGAGAACGGTTCCTGGGCTCCCATGGCGACAAAAGTCATGCACGGCATGTTCGAGAAGTCGAAGAGCCTCACCTTCACAAAGACCACCGTTCGTCTCCTCTCCGCCCTGAGCGAGGAGAGCCGGGGACAGATCGATGAGCTGGCGGATGAGCTCTGCCAGGACTATCTGGCCCAGCAGGACGGCACGGCCGATTTTGAGCCGATCCAATAAACTGAAGCGAAGGAGGGAGATACCTTTATGAATTTACAGCAGCTGTATTATTTTAAAACGACCGCGGAACTGGAGCACTATACCCGGGCGGCCCAGGATCTGAACATCTCCCAGTCCTGTCTGAGCCACTCCATCACAGATCTGGAACAGGAGCTGGGCGTCTCTCTCTTTGTTCGTCAGGGTCGGAATGTACGCCTGACCAAATGCGGCGCTTTCTTTCTGGAGTATGTGACCCAGGCTCTGAATACGCTGGACGAGGGACGTGAACGGCTGCAGGACTTCATCAGCTCCGACACCGGCATCATCTCCATCGGCCACCTCAGCTCTCTCAGTGATTTCGTTCCCTACCTGATCTCGCGCTTCTTCGCAGACACAGGAAAGATTCATACCCGCTTCCAGTTCAGTCAGGGATCGACGCTGAACATTGAGAATCAGCTGCTGGAAGGAACCACAGACCTGGCGATCACGACGCCGTTCGAGAACAGCCACATCGAATCGGTGAAGATCGGCGAGCACCGGACCGTGCTCATCGTGTCGCGTTCTCACCCTCTGGCCGCGCAGGACAGCGTCGATCTTACCACGCTGGGGCAGGAGACCTTCATCACCTACCACCCGCAGTGCCAGATCCGCACACATATCGACCGGATCTTTCAGTACGTGGGAATCTCCCCCTACATCTCCTTCGAGGCCATCAATGATCCGATCATCCTCGGTGCGGTAGCCGCCGGACTGGGCGTGGCTCTGGTCTCTGAAGCGGCCGGCGCCAAATCCGACGACCTGAAGGCTCTGCGGATTGAGAACGACATTCCCACGCGGGATATCCATGTTGCCTGGTGCCGCAACCGCTATATGACCCCCGCCGCAAAAAATTTCCGGGATTTCATTCTGGAGAATGACCTGATCCTGAACGAGTATAAAGAGCACATAAAGAAATGACAAGCTATAGTGAACGATAAAAACCTGCCGTTTACTATAGCAATGATGCACACGATCACGCAAAGAATGCCCGCTTACACAGCCGTGCGCATAACAAAAAAAGGAAGCCCTGCAGAGCATATCAAACTCTCTCAGGGTCTTCTTTTTTCTTCAAACACAAAACAACTGCCATATTTTTCTCATCCCCGGGGCCGCCAGACCATATCACACAGCTCTTCCAGTTCCTCCGGGTCCTTGGTTGATACCACCAGAGCAGAACCGTCGGCCGCCAACTCACGAAGATAGTCCTTCATACGCCTTCTCTCCTCCTGATCCGACCGCAGGAAGGGATTCTCAACAAGCAAAACCCGGGGATGCAGGAGAGCAAAGCGGTAGATAGACAGCAGCTTTTTCTCTCCCTCCGACAGTTCCTCCACAGCTTCTACAGGCAATTCGATGTCGAATTTGCGGCTGAATTCCTGCTCCAGAAAGCGTTCCATATCCTTTTGTACGAAACCGGCCCGCACGCCGACCCGGCGCGAAGCCGTCAGGATGAGGTTCCTGCCGATACTCTGTCCCTGAAAAAGAGACTGTACGCTGTCTTCCGGAATATAAACAACTTCCCGGCCGCTGTATTTCTCCATGGAAAGATAATCCGGAAGCGCCAGATCATGCGCCCGCATCTGCTGGCTCAGATACTCCGGCAGTGTACAATCCAGAGGCCAGTCAGCGTCATATACCCCCAGAATTCTCCATTCCCGGATATCCGGTTCATCCACGCTCCGCGCGGTCCGAACAGTACAGGCAGCACCCCCCGCCGGCTCGGACTTCTGCGCCGTCTCCGATTTTCGATCTGCCGTACCGGTCATTTGTCGATATTCCTCGGCACCATAAAAAATCTTCCGAACCTGTCCGCCTTCCATCCAGGCCACACGATCCGCCCGGTCAAGCAGCGCATTGTCACGCTCGCTCAGGATCACGACCCCGATCTCCCGCCTCCGGCATTTCTCCACGGCATGTCCCAGCACCTCGCAGTCTTCCTCGCTGAAGGAATACCCGGAGCAATCCAGACAGAACAGCGGCACCCGACGAAGGACCGCCAGAACAAACCACAGAAGCACCTGCTCCCGCACCGGAACCTGGCTCGCCGGACAGGCCAGTGCATACCCAAGTCCCATTTCCTGAAACAGCTTCTGGATTCCCTTCTCTTCCCGCAGATTCCGCCGCAGATCGTTTCGTTCTCCCAGGGTCGCACCACCCAGACTCATCAAATTCGCCTGCAGCGACAGCGCCTGCGTCAGATGACAACTCCGGTCCACACACAGGATCGGCAGTCCGGCCAGAGTCCGTTTTCTGTAACGCTCTTCTTCCAGATACAGCTTTCCGGACACGATCTCCGCCCGACCACCCAGAATCTCCCGCAGCAGTTCCCGTCCTGACCAGCGTCCCCCGACCACAAGCAGGACTTCTCCCGTGCGGATTCCCAGATCCAGTTCCCGCAGAGGAGCCAGCGAGTCAGACACGGCGCTCACCTTATGAAATCGAATCCATTCCCGCATGACTCCTCCTTTCTCAACACCTGTAAAACAACTCAAAATTTCTGATACTCATTCATCTTAACACAGCACGCAATTCACTTCAATTGTCATATCATGTATTTTATCACGTGATGGTTCCAGGACAAGCAAAGATAAATAACATCATTTTCCCGTTCTCTCTTTCCTGAACTCTACCCCAGGAAAGGTGTCAGCGAAGGGAACAAAGCAAATATAACACACACAGCAATAAACAGGACAAGCGGAAGCCACAGTGTCTTCGTAATCTCTCCTACAGACAATTTGCAGATCGGCATCATGGTAAACAGCGCCAGACCCACCGGGGGTGTCACCAGTCCCACGCTCTGGATACCAACCATAGCGACCAGCAGCTGATAGGGATGAATGCCGAGACGCACGGCCACCGGAAGAACAATGGGAACCAGAAGGGAGCAGGCAGTTCCGGAGTCCATAAACATTCCCAGAAGGAACAGTGCTAACAGGATCATCAGTGTCACGACCATCGATCCGGCCCCGGACTGTTCAATGAGGTTGGCAATCACTGTGGCCGCATCCAGCGCCTCCAGACAGGTGCTGAGTACATTCGCGGCAAATAGCACAACCAGCAAAGGCACTGCTGTTTTCAGGCCGTCCATGACGGTCTGCATACAACGCTTCCAGTCCAGTGTCCGATAAATCAGAACGCTGACAACCGCTCCATAGATCACAGACACAACCGCTGCCTGAGCCACGGTAAAAAGACCGCTGAATATACCGCCCAGAATGATCACGGGGGAGAGGAGCGCCCAGATGCTCTCTTTAAATACCGCCACGAAGCCTTTACTTTTTACCGCCATATGGTGCGCCATGATCACCTCATGGTTCCCGTTGCCGCGAATCCGGCAGTATATGTAAGCATAAAGGATCAAAATGATCCCCACGGTCATACCCAGAACAGCGCCTCCCATGTAGCCTGTGGTAATATCCAGGTCAGACAGGCCGATGACGACCGTCAGGGGCGTACTGGGAGGAATCAGAAATCCCAGGACGCCGGAGCACATAAGAATCGAGGCACAGAAGGCTGTGTTATATCCCATCTCCATGAGCAGAGGCATACACATTCCTCCGACTGCTGCCGTCACAGCCGTCGCAGAGCCCGAGATGGAGCTGTAAAACATTGCCGTCAGGATACAGACAATCGGCATGAACCCATTTTTGGCGCCGAGGAAATAGTTAAATATGTCATAAATCTTTTCCGTCAGCTTTCCATTCGACATAACCTGCCCGGCAATGATGAAGAGAACAATGGGAACGCCTGTGGAGTTCATCGTCTTGGCAATCGACCAAGCGCCGAAATCAGCCAGTGTGAACGCACCAGCACCGATGGCGAGAGGAAGTGCGGAAGCCAGTCCCATACTGAAAAAGATGGGAAGGCCCAGCGCCAGCATCAGAGCAAACAATACGACAAATCCAAAAACAAGCATCATTTTTTACGTCCTCCTTTTCCAGCGAACAGCGAGCCAAAAATATACGCGAATGCGACCGGATAGGTCAGAAGTGACGCGACATAAAGAATACCATTGTAGATCTCTTCTACTGTGGAAGGGCTGCTTCCCAGATAGTTCCGGAAACTGCAGATCACACTGATTTCGATAAAGACAAGGAACATCAGCGACAGCAGCTTGCAGATCAGAGACAGAGCCTTCTGCACATTCTTCGGATACAGGAGAACAAATGCGTCGATGAACATGAACTGCCCCTCATGCCGGGCGCAGAAAATCACACCGGCCAGACAGACAATTCCATACAGCCGGGTGGCCCAGGTACTGCCATCCACCGCGGGGATGATATCAATCAGCGTTGCGATACACATAATGAGGAATACTGCAAAAACAATCTGCATTTCCCAGTCATTTTTTTTTTTGTTTGACATGCTTCTCCTCCTATTCTTCCGGATTGAACCGGAAGCTGTATGTCAGCTCAGACTCCGAGAGGATAGAAACCGTCTTTTCCTGCCAGGCCTGAATATATTCGGCAGCCTCATCACCGCAAAGTCCCAGCGGCGTGATCTGCAGTTCTTCAAGAGTAGTCTGATAGGATTCGTCCTCCCAGGCTGCCAGGAAAACCTCCTTCAGTTCCGTAACCGTCTCCTCCGGCGTACCGGATTTTACAAACACACCGTAGAAGGGACCCCAGGGAAGGTAATCTGCAAAGTCCGGATACTCCTCCGTGATGGCAGGCACACTCTCCAGTG
>JAJQCL010000053.1:0-9645 GCA_021202715.1 Lachnospiraceae bacterium | reverse complement strand
AGAACACATTCAGATAACGAAGAGTTCCCGCCTGGTAGTCTGCCAGTCCCGTCTGAAGCTTGCAGAAGGTGAAATCCGCTTCTCCGTCCAGAACGGCCTGTTCCGCTTCCGCATCTCCGGCATACCATTGCTGCACAAACTGAGCTCCCGTGATCTGTTCCACCATGGCGGCAATCGTCCAGGGCATACCTCCCACGTTTGTGGAGGACATGACAATCTCTTCGCCGTTCAAAGCGGCCTCAACGATCTCTGTGAAGGTCTGATAGGGCGAGTCCGCCGCCACCACGACGCCCACTACCTCCGATCCGATCAGGCACACACACTCAAAATCCGAGTAATCCTCATCGGAATAGCCCAAAATCGGATAGAGACAGGGGTTTTCAGCACCCATCAGAAGGTATGTGCCATCCGCCTCCTGGCTATATACATTCTGGAAAGCCAGAGCGCCTGCCATTCCGATCATGTTCTCCGTTTCTATCGTACCTGAAAGACCGGAAGCAGCCAGCTCAATAAGCGGCCGCACGACCGAGTCGGTTCCGCCTCCTTCCGCCCACTGAATGACAGCGTGGATCACCTGACTTTCTGAACCGGTTTGACTCTCCGATGCAGACGCCGTGCTTTCGTTTTCCGTTGTCTGCGTACCCGAGGTGCTGCATCCGGCACAAAACAGTACACAAAGCGCTGCCGACAGAATCACTGCCAGCGCACATCTCTTATTCATCAATTAAAGCCTCCTTCGCCTGGCCGAATGGCCATCAGATATCCCCCGAAGAACCTTTTCTGATATGACCGGATGGCCATGCATTTTATCCTGCGGGTCCATGTGCATGAAATGTGTTTTTCGATCGAAAGACTGTCCCGGGAACTCCTGAGAGTTTCCTGATTGGACGATATACATTGTATCGCAAAACCATTTTTTGCTCAGTGGAAAATCTTTTGAATAAGTGTCATTTCATGACATATAAAAATCCGGGCCTGACAGAAAATCAGCGATCGAGTAGGAGGCGGCTTTTTCGCCTCATATTCGCCTGCGCAGGCCGCGGTTTTCGTCGCTGACCAGAGGAATTCGGATCTCCACATCCGTCCCCATGCCGGGCGCGCTGGTATACTGCAGTCCGTAGGCGTCTCCAAACAAAATCTGCAGACGTTTGTTGACATTGTAAACAGCAATGCCGCTGCGTTTCCCGCGGGAATCTTCCTCCGGCAGTTTCCCGTAGAGACGCTGACGTACCTTTTCCAGCGTCGCCTCATCCATCCCGATCCCATCGTCATGTACGACAATCAGGATGGATTTTCCCAGGCAGGTCAGACGCAGCGTAACCTGACCGCCTCCCTTATGGGGCTCCAGCCCATGGTAGAGCGCATTCTCCACGAGCGGCTGGAAGGTCATCTTGGGAATATAATAGTGAAGAATCTCCGGTTCCTCACAGAGAATTTCCAGCGAAAAACGATCCTCGAAGCGATATCGCTGAATGGAAAAATAATCCTTCACATTGCTGAGTTCCTCCGCCAGAGGCACCAGATCACCCCGGTTTTTGATACTGTAACGGTAAAAGCGGGACATCTTCCCGGTCATCTCCGCGATCTCCGGCTGCCCGGCTGCGAGAGCCTGACTGCGGATGGCATCCAGCGTATTGTAAAGAAAATGCGGATTGATCTGATTCTGCAGGGCCGCATATTCTATCCCCGTCCGGGCATTTTCATGAGTATATTTCCGGTCCAGAGAAGCGAAAAACAGTTCCAGATCTTCCTGAAGCTCCGCGGACAACCCGTCTCTGTCTTCCAGATCTCCCTCCTGCATCCAGCGCTGCAGCTCCCGGTATTTATTCGCCGTCCGCCGCTGTCTGAGAAAAGCAAGGAGAAAACCTACACCCACACACAGCAGCAGGAGAAGCAGGAGAATCATCCATTCCCACCGGCTCCGTACGATCCCCAGGATAAAGAGCACGATACACCCTGTCATCAGCAGATAGGCGAAGACTTCAAACCAGTCTGACTTATTTTTACCCCGTTTCACACTGTGCCTCCTCCCTCATGTTTTCCCGCCTGTGTCGTTTCAGCCGCGGTAGTACAGCTTCCGGTATTCTCCCGGCCGGATTCCTACTTCCTTCTTAAATACTTTACCAAAATACTTTTCGTCCGCATAGCCGATCCGCGAGGCGATCTCATAATTCGTCATGGTGGTGGTCGCCAGAAGCTCCCGCGCCGCCTCCATCCGCACAGAGGTCAGATAGTCAGAGAAGGTCCGTCCCTCCATCTGGCGAAACTGCGTGCTGAAATACGCAGGGCTTAGGCCCACCTGTTCCGCCGTCTGCTCCAGCGTCACGGCCTCCCCGTAATGCTCCGCCAGATACGCCTTGGCCAGCCGGATCGGCAGCTTCTCTTCACTCTCCCTCGCCTTCCGCCAGATCTCCATCTGCCGGGTGATCACGTCCCGCAGACAGTGGAAGAAAGCAGGGAGCCCCGCAGCCTGTGCCGTTTCCCGAAGATAGCTCTGCCGGAACTCCTCAAAATTTTCTTCACGATGAAGGCGGGCATACGCTTCAAGCTCACCGCCGATCTCGTCACGCAGTCCCAGAATCACCTCCGGGCGCAGGGGCGGCCGCTTATCCACCGCCGCCTCCAGCCGGTCCAGCCAGCTGTTCATCGCCCCGACACTCAGCGTCTCCACCGCCTTCTTCAGACTTTTCCGCTCAGACTCTGTAAAGACCTGTTCCAGCGTCAGCCGGGAAAAACGATAGGCCGACAGTTCCAGAACACGGTTCGCTCCCAGAACCACCTTGGCTGCCTCCGCCTGTTCTGCCATCCGGGCCAGACCGGGAAGCTCCTTCAGCTCCGTCACCATCGGACTCAGTCCTACAGACACCTGAGAATTCCCGAAGACCTCTGCGACATCAATCATGTCGAAGAGGATCGTTTGTAACAGACTCTTGATCCACTCTGTCTCCTCCACGGGGAAATTCAGGATCACCGCCAGGCCGCCGTGAACGGTTCCTGTGCAGACCCTGACCGGAGAATCCGGCCATTTCGCCTCTATATCTCCTTTGAGGACGCGCCGGATCGTTCCTTCCAGCTTCTGCACCAGCAGCACACTGTTGTCATCCTCCAGATCCCGGTTTGTCCGTACGAAAAAAACCCGCAGCGCTTCTTTCGGAAAGGATTTCTGATACGTCTTCTTCAGTTCCTCTGCCGTCCGCGGGAATGTTTCCCCCCGGTCGAAAAGATGCAGGAACATGTTCCGCCGGTTGCTCTGCTCCACATGCTCATTGAGCCGTCGGATCTCGTCCTCCGCCCTCGCGTAGCGTTTCTGTCTTCCAAGGATCTGGCAGGTCTTATCCAGCACCTCATTCAGCTGCTCTCCGTCGATCGGCTTCAGAAGGTAATCTATGACCCCGTATTTGAATGCACTGTAGGCATATTCAAAATACTTATAGCCGCTGAGAATGATGAAGGCCGGATGCAGCCCCTTCTCTGAAACCAGACGAATCAGCTCCAGCCCATCGTACACCGGCATCCGCACGTCTGTCAACACGATATCCGGCTGCAGGCGACAGATGGCCTCCAGAGCCTCCTCTCCATCCGTACATACCTGTGCAACCTCGATGCCAAACCGCTGCCAGTCCCCCAGTTCCAGAATCAGGTTGCATACCTTTCTTTCATCGTCCACAATGACCGCACTGTACATTTCTTCTCCTCTCCTCACACACTGCGCACTGTCTTTTTACTCTCCCCGATTCGTTCGCCGCCGTCGCTGCAGAAGCACCCGGCTGCATTCTATAAACAGAGCGCCGTAAATAACCAGTCCCTGGATAAAATCCGTATAATAGGGTGACAGATTCAGCAGATTGACGCCGTTCGTCAGTACGCCGATGATCAGACATCCCAGCAGGGTGCCCATCAGACTGCCCCTCCCTCCTGTGATCGAAACCCCGCCGATGGCCAGACAGGCCAGTGCCGTCATCTCCATATCCTCTCCGCTGGTCGACACGGCCGCCCCCAGCTGACCGGTGAGAACAATGGCTGCCAGAGCATACAGGATGCCCGCCAGGACAAACGCCGTGACCCGTACCCTATCGGCCCGAATTCCGGTCATTTCAGCCCCCCGCGCATTCTCTCCGACCGCATAGACATGATAACCGAAGACCGTATGTCCGAGGATCACCTGGAACAGCGGAAACAGAATCAGCACCAGAAGCACCGGCACCGGAAGGCTGCCGATCTTGCCGGACCCCAGGCAGAGAAACGTATCCGGAAGCCCATAGATCGTTCCCCCACCGGACAGGGCGAAAGCAATACCCTTCACCATAATAGACGTCGACAGCGTCATAACAAAGGAATGCATCCCCAGCTTCGCTACACAAAAACCATTGAAGAGGCCGACGATGGCTCCCAGCGCCAGGCCTGCCAGAAATACCAGCGGAACCGGCAACCCGGCTGTGAGCAGTTCTCCGCAGGCTACGCTCACCAGCGCGATCACGGAGCCGCCGGAAAGGTCCATACATCCCCCGATCACCACAAAGGTCAGGCCAATCGCCAGGATCGACATCGTAGCCGTCTGTGTGACAATATTGATAAAATTCTTAATTGAAAAAAAGTACGGGGAATTCACGGAAAACACGACACTTAACAACACCAGCATGATGGTCGCCGGAATCAGCGATTTGATCTTCAGATATACCGCTTCTCTCATGACTCTATCTCCTCCGACCAGATTCCATATTCCTTCAGTTCCTCGCTGTCAATGTTGCCACTGGTAATCGTAAACAGGGGATACGCATAGAAGGATTCCGCTGGATTCTCTCCCGTTCTCAGGCTCTCCGCGATCAGCTCCACGGCCATTCGTCCCATGGCAAGAGGATTCTGGGAAATGCAGGCATCCATCGATCCCTCCCGAATGGCTGTCAGTGACTCGGCCGCTCCGTCCGCGGAGACCAGGATGATATGATCTTCCTCGCCGACAGAATACAGGCGCTCCAGCCACTTCATCGCCTGGAGACAGCCCTGCGCATTGGTATCGCCGGAGCACCAGATGGCATCCACCTGTTCATTAGCCTGCAGGATGTTGGTCATCACAGTCATCGCGGTGTCCAGCTCCAGCGCTCCGTTCTGTTCGGCCACGATCTCGATGTCCGGATACTGATCCATGATCTCATGAAATCCAATGCTCCTGTTCAGACCGGACGTGGTCGTCACAGAGGCAAGCAGATTCACGACCGTCCCCCGGTATTCCCCGTATTTCTCATACAGGCATTATGCGATATATTCCGCTGCCATCCGCCCCATCTCCACACTGTCTGAAACGATCGTGGATGTCACATCATCGGAGGTGACTGTCGTATCCACACAATACACCGGAATATCCGCTTCCCCGGCTTCCTCCACCACCTCGATCAGCGCATCGGCATCCAGAGGCTCCATGAGGATCGCATCTACTTCCTGTACGATAAAATCGCGGATCTGATTCGACTGTGTCTGAAGATTTCCATTGCAGTTCGAGAGAATCAGTTCTACCTCCAGCTCATCCGCCGCTTCCTGAATTCCCTGCTTCAGGGCAATCATAAACGGGGAGCGCAGACTATTTAAAGAAACGCCGATGACGATATCCCGACCGGTCTGTGTATCCGCCTGCGTCTCACTCACGCCGGATACAGTCTCTGACAGGCTGCCCTCGCCTGTCTCCGCAGACAGTCCGGAATTCTCTGCCACTGAGCTGCAGCCAGACACCAAAAGGAGCAGGCATGCGATTCCGATCGCCAGCACGCCCGCTCTGTGTCTACCTTTCATTCGCTTTCGCAGAGGTTCGCCTCTTCCGCTTCTCATTCTCTCTCGTCGTTCTCGCATCGTATCATTTCCTCATATATATCGCCCCGGGAAGATTCCCTGTGCCCCTGCGCATCCGAACAGACTGCCGCGGCAGACTCACCGCAGCAGTCTGAAAAACAACCAGGGAAATTCGATCCGCTACAGGAGCCGGGTGCGGCCTAAGCCGCAAAATCCTTACCCGGCTCTGTGCTTAAAAGGGGGAACTGACTTAGTTTCTTACTTCGCCGCTTTCGCCGCGTCTCTCTTTGCCCTCCAGTTCTTATAGGCATTGGTCTGGGTTGCGAACATCACTACGATGACGACCAGCAGAACCAGAGAAATAGGGCTGGTGAAGATGCTGCCGATGAGGCCGAACACATTCCCGTGCAGGATGATCCCGCGGCGGTAATTCTCCTCCAGCAGCGAAGTCAGGATGATGCCCAGCACGCAGGGCGCGACCGGATAATCAAAGCGCTTCAGAAAATATCCCAGCACACCGAAGCCCATCATCCAGAAAATATCGTACAGGCTCTTGTTGATCGCGTAGGAACCGACCACCGAGAGGATAATGATCAGCGGCAGCAGGATACCCCGCGGGATCTCCACGATCTTAGTAAAGATCCTCACACCGGTCAGACCGAAGATGACCAGGAAAATCGCACCGATAAACAGGCAGGCAACGATCAGATAGAACAGATCCGGAGTGCTGCTCATCATGTTGGGGCCCGGCTTCAATCCATGAATCGTCAGGGCTCCCAGCATAACCGCCGTCACGGCGTCGCCGGGGATACCCAACGTCAGCATGGGGATAAACGCGCCGCCGATGGCCGCATTGTTGGCCGACTCGGGGGCTACCAGACCTTCAATGGCTCCCTCTCCGAAGGGAACCTCCGGGTTCTTCACAGTACGTTTCGCCTGATCATAGGTCAGCAGCGCCGCGATATCTCCGCCGGCTCCGGGCAGGGCTCCCACGACCACACCCACGATCGAAGAGCGAATGGTCAGAGGAACATATTTCCTGATCGTGTCAAACGAGGGGATGATCTTATCTACCTTCTGTTTGACTGCCTGCACATCCTTACTGGTGATCTGAATCAGCGCTTCGGAGACACCGAAGAGTCCGATCATGGCAACCACATAATCAATGCCCGCGTTCAGATATGTAATACCGAACGTAAACCGGGGAACCGCAGTCATCGTATCCATACCGACCGTGCCCAGCAGGACACCGATCGCCGCAGCGATCAGGCCGCGGAAGATCGACTTACAGTTCAGGCTGCCCACCATCATCATACCCATCACGCCAAGCAGCAGATAATCGACCGATGAAAACTTCAGTGCCAGACTGGACACCGCCGGAGCGCCTACCGCCAGGACGACCACGCCGACCAGCGTACCGATGACCGACTGCGTTGTCGCGATGCCCATCGCCCGGCCGGCTTCTCCCTTCTGCGCCATGGGATAGCCGTCAAGGGCTGTCGCCACAGCCGCCGGAGCGCCGGGGATGTTGAGCAGGATCGCGGAACGGGAACCGCCGTACACGGCACCGATATAGATACCGATCATCAGGGCGATGGCACTGTTCGTCTCCCACCCATAGGTAAAGGACACCAGCAGAGACACCGCCATCGTGGCTGACAGGCCGTGAATGGCTCCGATGTAGATACCCGCAAAGGTTCCGATGGCCACGAAGACCAGCAGGAGGGGATGTGTAAAAGGTACAAGCAGATATGATAATACTTCCATGTTCTTCTCCCTCCTTCTACGGCAGCACAACGCTGAAGATCAGCCGGAACACAACGAGAATAAAGGCCATACACAGCGCCGTCCAGAGGATATTCTTTACATAATCCTTTGCCATCAGGTAGCTCATGCCGCCCCAAAGGAAAATCGGCGTAACAATATAAAACCCGAGACCCAGATACAGAGCCACGCAGTAGAGCAGAATGAATGCCATCATGATCAAAACATCCTTCGGCACCATATAGCCCAGAGTTTTCTTTACAATTTCTCCCACCGGGAGCCCATGGTTCTCCGAGGGAGCTTTACGATCCGTGATAATGATTGCCACGGAAAAAATTACGATCAGCGCACTGACGAACAGCGGAATCGCCGCACAGGACGACGCACCGGGATTATCCTGGTACAATAAAATGGACTGATACAGGAAAAACAGTCCGAATAACAGCAGAAATACGGCAAAACCTTTCTCCCCCGATTTGAAGGGCGCCTGTTTCTTTTCCTCTTCCATCTCGCTCCTCCTTGTTCTTGGCCGAATGGCCATCACCCTTATGAAAGCCGGTGGCTTTATACTCTGCGTGCCTTCCCTCTGGCCGCCATCCGGACTTCCATCATGACAGTAAGGCAGACAGGCCGCCCGGACGAGCCGGACGGCCGCCTGCCTTACCGGGAAACAATGTTTCGTTTTTTTAATATAACCTACTCGATCGCACCTGCGTTGGTCAGAGCGTCGATCATATTGGTTCTCCAGGCGTCGATATAAGCGGTTGCCTCGTCGCCGGTGTAGCCCAGCGCGTTGATGTAGAAGCTGTCCAGAACCTCCTGATAGCTCGCATCCTCATAGGCCTCGGCAAAGGCTGCGGACAGGGTCTCTACGATCGCGGAGTCTGTTCCTTCCTCAACAAAGATACCGTAGAAAGGTCCCCAGGGCAGATACTGCTCGAAGTCCGGATACTCCTCGGTGACCAGCGGTACATCAGACATCAGTTCCACGGTCTCGGTGCTGAGTACGCAGAGCCACTTCAGATCGCCGGAGGTGTACTCCTCGATACCGGTCTGCACCTTGCAGATCGTGAAATCGCACTCGCCGCCCAGAACAGCCGTCTTGGCGGACGCATCGCTGTCATACTGTACCTGTGTGAATTCCGCGCCGGTAATGGAGGTGATCAGAGCAGCCACTTCCCAGGGCAGGCCACCGCTACCGGTCGTAGCCAGCGTAATGTTCTCACCGGCCAGCGCCGCATCCACGATCTCCGTCAGAGAGCTATAGGGCGAATCCGCTGCGACAACCACACCCGTGGTCTCATCGCCGATCAGGAAAACACACTCAAAATTGTCATAGGTCAGATCGGAGATTCCCAGCACATCGTACAGAGCCGGATTTTCCGCGCCCATCAGCAGGTTGTAGCCGTCGGCGTCCTGATCATACACATACTGAGTCGCGATGGAACCTGTGCCGCCGGTCTTGTTCTGGATGACGATGCTCTGTCCCAGAATATCCTGCGCCAGCGTCGACAGAGGACGCATCAGAGAGTCAGTTCCGCCGCCCTCGCCCCACTGCACAATGCCGTTGATGGTAGTCGTGGGATAGTCGGTCGTGCTGCCGGAGCTGGTCGCCGTCGTCTCGCCTTCCGCCGCCGTCTCCGCAGCCGCCGCGGTGGTTTCATCGGAGTTCTCAGAACTGCCGGAGCTGCTGCAGCCCGCCAGCATTGTAGCGGCCAGTGCAGCTGTCAGAAGCAGAGCCAATACACGTTTCCTGTTCATAAATGGTTTCCTCCTTTTTGGGGAAATCTTCTCCCCGGATTACACAGACGCTCCTGCCGGAGCGCCGGCAGGGCACGTTTATATCCTCTTTTGATATTCCGGATTGTATCATGAACTTTTTTTTGAACACAGTGGAAATTTTTTTGAACAGGTGCGATATTTTACGAAAATAACCATATATAGGAAAAATATTTTACCCTGTATTGACTTTCACGCGTATTTATAGTATCCTTTCTGCATAACATAGTATCGAAAACTACTTGTTGAGGTTTGCGTGTTTTGTGACTCTGATTTCTATGATTTGGAGGTGTAACTATGAGACGAACAACGAAATGGAAA
>JAJQCL010000178.1 GCA_021202715.1 Lachnospiraceae bacterium | reverse complement strand
TCTCGATGGAATTTACTTTGAGAAAGTGGAATTTACTTTGCCAATCAACCTTTTTGAGGTGCGGATTTCAAGGTTTCTCCAGGATTTCCCGCCTGCGCAAAGCCCCCGTCCCGGCACATGCCGGGCGGGGGCCTGAACTCAGTCTTCCCTGCGGGGAAGAATCTCTTTTCCTTTACTGCCCGCAGGCGGCTTCTTTCTCGCGGAACCGGGCATAGTTCTCCTCGTCCCGTTCCCGTTTTTCTTCCAGAGCATCCTTGACAAGCATATCCTTGACCTTCTGGAGACGGGTCTGCGTCGAACGCTGATCCTCCTCCAGCTTCATGCGGATATAGCGGATGGTCTCCTCATACTGAGGGATCTTGACATACTCCAGAGCATTGACACGGCGGCGTGTCTTCTCGATCTCATCGGCAAGCATCGCCGCTTCCTTCTCCATGGCCGCCAGCTTCAGCAGCGTCGGAAAGATCTCGGACAGCTTCTCGATGGCCGTATCCAGCTCGCCGGACGTATTGGCAAAACCATAGGGGTAGATATTCCCCGCCTCCGTGGAGGTCGTCTCGAAGTCGAACTCCGGCACGTTCACGCTCATGATGTTCTTATTTCCCACCTGCAGGTGCACGCCCTGCTTGGGATACATCAGCGCCTCCTCCATCATACTGGGGGTCATGACCGCGCTGGCCACAGAGAAGCTTGCATACACCTCTGTCAGCTGCGCCTCCACCTCTTTGCGAAGCTTCATATTCTCGCGGGCCAGCTCCAGGAAGCGCTTCATCAGTTCGTCGCGCTTATCCTTCATGAGCCGGTGGCCGCGCACGGCAACGTTTAACTGTTTCTTCAGACTGGCGAGCACCATTCTCGTAGGATTTACATTTAATCTGGCCATATTCTCACCTCTCTGAACTTATTCCTGCGACTCACCCTGTTTATCATAATATTTCTCCAGGTACGCGTCGCGGATACGCTTCAGCTCGCCTCTGGGCATCTCGCGCAGGAGCTCCCAGCCGATGTCCAGCGTCTCCTCGATGGAGCGATTGGTCTCGTAACCCTGGGAGACGAATTTCTCCTCAAATTCGTCGGCGAAATGAGCATATTTCTTATCCACATCAGACAAAGCGGCCTCACCGAGGATCGCCATCAGCTCCTTGCACTCCTTGCCGCGGGCATAGGCAGCGAAGAGCTGGTTCAGCACATCGGAGTGATCCTCTCTCGTCTTGCCCTTGCCGATGCCCTTATCCTTCAGACGGGACAGGGACGGCAGTACGTCGATGGGCGGTGTGATGCCCTTGCGGTACAGCTCACGGGACAGGATAATCTGGCCCTCAGTGATGTAACCGGTCAGGTCAGGGATGGGATGCGTCTTGTCATCCTCCGGCATGGTCAGGATCGGGATCATGGTGATGGACCCGTCGATGCCCTTCTTCTTGCCGGCACGCTCGTACATGGTCGCGAGGTCGGTGTACAGATAACCGGGATAACCACGACGTCCGGGGACTTCCTTCCGGGCCGCGGAGATCTCACGCAGCGCCTCGGCGTAGTTTGTGATATCGGTCATGATGACCAGCACGTGCATATGCTTCTCGAAAGCCAGATACTCGGCAGCCGTCAGAGCCATACGAGGAGTCGCGGTACGCTCGACAGCCGGGTCATTGGCCAGGTTCACAAACATGACCGTCCGGTCGATGGCGCCGGTCTTGCGGAAATCCGAGATGAAGAACTCGGATTCCTCATAGGTGATACCGATGGCCGCAAAGACCACGGCGAAATTGCCCTCGGAATTCAGCACCTTCGCCTGCCGGGCGATCTGCGCCGCCAGGTCGGCATGGGGCAAACCGGAACCAGAGAAGATCGGCAGCTTCTGTCCACGGACCAGCGTATTCAGTCCGTCGATCGCGGACACACCGGTCTGAATGAACTCGGAAGGATAGTCACGGGCGGCCGGGTTCATGGCCTGGCCGTTGATATCCCGGGATTCCTCGGGGATGATCGCGGGACCGCCGTCGATCGGGCGTCCCATTCCGTCAAAGACACGGCCCAGCATGTCCGCGGACACATCCAGCGTGATCCCGTGTCCCAGGAACCGCACCTTGCTCTCCGGCAGGTTCAGTCCCGAAGAGCTCTCAAAAAGCTGCACCGTGGCATTTTCACCGCTGATCTCCAGGACCTTGCAGTGGCGGATGTCGCCATTGGGAAGCTCGATCTCGCCCAGCTCGTCGTAGCCAACGCCCCGGACTCCTTTCACCAGCATCAGAGGGCCAGATACCTCGGATATCGTCTTATATTCTCTTATCATACCGCTTCCGCCTCCTTATTCACCAATGCGCTCATGCTCTCCTCGATCTCCGCCTTCACGCGCTGGAACTCCAGCTCCACCGCATCTTCCCGGATATATTTGAAGCGGCCGATGGCTTCACGCACCGGCAGTGCCGAGATCTTCGCGAATTCTGCATGCTGCTTCAGTGCAGCCAGCCCCTCTTCATAGAAGAGACTGATCAGCTTCATCATGTCGTACTGCTTCGGCAGAGACGTATAGGTATCAACCTCATCGAACGCATTCTGGTGCAGATAGTCCTCGCGGATCATCTTGCAGACCTCCAGCTTCAGCCGGTCTTCGGCAGACAGGCCGTCCTCGCCGACCAGCTGCACGATCTCGTTCAATTCCGCTTCCTCCTGCAGCAGCTTCATGAACTGGCTGCGCAGCACCGGATATTCAGAGTTCACCTGATCGGCAAACCACTGATCCAGACGGGCCGAATACAGCGAGTAGCTGTTCAGCCAGTTGATGGCCGGGAAATGACGGGCATAGGCCAGGTTGGAATCCAGGCACCAGAAGACCTTAACGATCCGCAGTGTTGCCTGCGACACGGGCTCGGACGTATCACCGCCGGGCGGCGACACAGCGCCGATTGCGGACAAAGCGCCCTCCCGGCCTTCCTTGCCGAGGGAAATCACCTTACCGGCTCTCTCATAGAACTGCGCCAGACGGGACGCCAGGTAGGCGGGATAGCCCTCCTCACCGGGCATCTCCTCCAGACGGCCGGACATCTCACGCAGAGCCTCCGCCCAACGGGAGGTGGAATCAGCCATCAGAGCGACCGAATAGCCCATATCACGGAAATACTCAGCAATCGTAATCCCTGTGTAAATGGAGGCCTCACGGGCTGCCACGGGCATATCCGAGGTGTTGGCGATCAGCACCGTCCGCTTCATCAGCGTCTCGCCGGTACGGGGATCCTTCAACTCGGGGAACTCGTTCAGAACGTCGGTCATCTCATTGCCGCGCTCACCGCAGCCGATGTAGACCACGATCTCCGCATCCGCCCACTTGGCCAGCTGATGCTGCACAACCGTCTTGCCGGAGCCAAAGGGACCGGGCACGGCGGCCACACCGCCCTTGGCGATGGGGAACATGGTATCGATGACTCTCTGGCCGGTGACCAGCGGCTCATCGGGAACCAGCTTCGTCTTGTACGGTCTGCCGAAACGGACCGGCCATTTCTGCATCAGACTCAGCTCCACCTCGGTTCCATCATCCTTTTTCACGACGGCCACGGTCTCTTCCACCGTATACGAGCCGCCCTCAATCTTCGCGATCACGCCCTTCACACGATCGGGGACCATGATCTTCTGCTCAACGACGCTCGTCTCCTGGACAGTCCCGATGATATCGCCGGGTTCCACGGCATCCCCCACCTTCGCAGTGGGCACGAACTCCCATTTCTTCTCACGGTCCAGAGCCGGCACCGCGATACCGCGGGCGATGTTGGAACCGGACACCTTCATCATACCCTCCAGCGGTCTCTGAATTCCGTCATACATCGTCTCGATGAGACCCGGTCCCAGCTCCACAGACAGAGGCGCTCCGGTCGATACCACCGGCGCTCCCGGCTGCAGTCCGGCCGTCTCCTCGTAGACCTGAATGGAAGCCATGCCGTCCCGCATCTCAATGATCTCGCCGATGAGGTTCAGGTCACCGACGCGGACCACATCGTACATATTGGCATCCTGCATCCCCTCGGCCACGACCAGAGGACCGGATATCTTGACAATTTTCCCTTGACTCATTTAATTGTCACCTCCGAACAATATATCGGCTCCAACCGCCCGCACCTCAGCGCTCCTCACACCCTCGATGCCGATGCCGTAGCTTCCGTCCACACCGGGAATCGGTATGATGGCGGGCGTCTTCAACTCTCTGTATTTATCAATTTCATCCTGCATGTCCTTACAGAATCTCTCCGTGATATAAATGATCCCGTAGTCCTCCCCGGCAATACGCCGGAGCGCATGAACGGCATCCTCCACGGTTGTGCAGGCGAACACATCCAGACCGAATGCTTTAAATCCCAGGACGCTCTGTGCGTCCCCGATCACACCAATCTTAGCCATATGTCTCCCTCACTCTCTCCCGGATGCGTTCCGGCGCCAGCCCGGCCATCTTCCCGGCCAGGATGATGCGGACGCTCTTGATCTCCATCTGCTTACCCACAGCATAGCCGATCAGGGGTTCGATGCCGAAGGAAACATATTTGGCATCCTTCACGTAGGCGATCAGCGCATCGTCACAGAGCTTCTCGATGCTGGTGAAGCTGCCCGTCTCCTTGATGGACACGCCGCCGGTCTCCGCAGCCTGGCTCAGCGCCGAGGCTGCGATCCGCGCCGCAAATGCCTGCACCGGCTCATCGTATCCGGCTACGAAGGTCTTCTCGGAGATTTCCCCGCCCGGCAGATACACCGTGGAGAAATAGCTCCAGGGCTGCCCCATTTTCTGGCAGCGAACGAAGGTCTTCAGGTTCACCGTATCGATGAGAAGCCTCACATAGCCCAGAACGAATTTGCTGCCTGATTTTTCCGCCGCCTCAAGAATATCGGCGTAACACTCCCGGTCACAGATCAGATCCACGCACTGCGGATCCTTTGTCCGGGCCAGTGTATCGACGGACTCATCGATGGCTTTCTTCATATGAGAAGTCAGCGACAGCGTATTTCTCTCCTTCACCATTAGCGCCATGGCCGCAGGCTCCAGGGTTCCGCCGCTCATGAGAAGATCTCCGGCCTGGATCTCCAGCGCCTCCGCTTTCAGCAGTGCCCTGATGTTATGGTAATCGAAGGGATAGGCAAAGATCCGGAATTCCGCCGCGTCCGGCGCCAGCTGATGCAGCAGCGCGTACAGCTTATCCGACTCCTTCACCAGCGCCTGCTCGTAGGCCTCCGGCTGTATGACATCCTCGTCCCCATAGTGAGCGTCCTGCAGGATCTTGCAGGCATCCTCCGGGGTTCTGGCTTCGATCATCTGATTCAATTTATCTTTGTTCAGCAGATACCGCTCATTGCTGCGGATTCTGGCACAGGCAAAGACATAACTTGCTCCCATCGTTTTCCTCCTTTCTCAGAATTATGGGGTAGGAACCTATGAGAACAGCGTCTTTGCGATCTGCGCTGTAATCTGTTTTTTCTCCGACTCGAAGATCGTCTCCAGAGAACCGTTGACGGAGACCAGACCGGTCCGCAGGATGAAACCACCCTCGATGTCGGCGGTGTCCTCGCTGACGGTCAGCCCCGTGCCTTCCAGTTCCTTTGTCAGGGATTCCCCGAGACGTTCTCTGTCTCTGGCGTTCAGAAGGACTTCCCCTTCATGGTAGGGAGCCAGATGCTGCAGCAGGAACTTCTGGTACGCGGCGTCTTCCATGGTAAGCAATGCCTCCTTCGCCATCCCGAAGCTCTTCTCGATCATCTCCTGCTTGGCAGCCAGACGCATCTTCCTCGCTTCCAGTTCAGCCACCGAATTCTTCCGCTCCTTGAGGACGGCCGCATCACGCACCGCCCGGGCGGCGGTATCGCTGCCGATGGCTGAAGCCTCCTTCTCCGCTTCCTTCCGGGCGGCGGCAGCTTCCTGTTCCGCATTCTGCGTCACGGCCGCCGCCTCATCTTTCGCCTCCTGAAGGATGCGTGCGGTTATTTTATCAATGCTCATATACGATTCCTTTCACTTCAATGACTGTCCGCGATCTGTCCTTACAGCTGCACGTTGCTGTACATCAGGAAGGAAACCAGCAGAGCCAGCACGGCGTAGGTCTCAACCATGGCCGCATAGATCATGCCCTTGGCCAGCTCACTGGGTCTCTTGGCGATCAGCTGAATACCTGCGGCGGATGCCTTGCCCTGCGCGTACCCGGACCAGATACCCACGATACCGATCGGGGCGCCGGAAGCCAGAAGAGCGAGACCGGAATACACGGAAACATCCTGCAGGCCGCCGCCCAGCAGACCGATCTTGCTGAGGATCAGGAACGCCACCAGCAGACCATAGATACCCTGCGTACCGGGCAGCGCCTGCAGAACCAGTGTCTGACCGAACTTGCCGGGATCCTCTGCCATGACGCCGGCCGCCGCTTCACCGGCTACGCCAACGCCCAAAGCACTTCCAACACCTGCCAATGCCGCTAAAGCCGCTCCCAATACTGCCAAAGCCTGTCCTAAACTCATTTTACTTTTCCTCCTTAACGAACTTAATGTATTTAGTTTTTCTTTCAAAGGGCTGGAAGGGAACGCCCCCGCCCTCATAAAATTTACCGAAAAATTCCACATACTGCAGCCGGCTGGCATGCACGAACGAACCCAGCGCGTTGATCGCGAAGTTCACAGCATGTCCGACGACGAGGATGACCACGAAGAAGATCATGCCCACGATGCCGGCACTCCCGACCATGCGGGCCAGCATGTTGAACACCTGCGCGATGACCGCCGAGGCCAGCCCCAGGGCCAGCAGACGGGAATACGACAGAATATCCGCCAGGTAGCTGGTCACTCCGTAGAGATTCCACAGTCCGATCAGCTTGCCGATGCCCTTGCCGCGGATGAACTCACAGGCTACGATCCAGACGCCGCCGATGATGGCCATATACATGCCCACTTTGCCGGAGCCCTGTGCCACATAGCTGTTGCCGAAAAGCAGCAGGGCCAAACCGATGATAAAAACGTACCAGCAAAATTCATCACAGACGGCATCAAAGAAATGTCCGTCACGGATCTGCATGTAGGCCTTGATTCCCATACCCACGAAGAGGTGAATCACACCGAAGACACAGGAAAACGCCAGAACAAGCATGGCGTTGTCCAGCGGATTCAGCCACAGCGGCTCGATGGAGATCAGATCTCCGAAGAAGCCTCCGAAGAGAACGCCCCAGATGGCGGTGGAAACACCGCAGTACGCCAATGTCTTCACCAGACGGTAAGCCATTCCTTCCAGCTTGTAATGATATACAGCGAAGAAACACGCCCCGGCCAGGATCAGGCCATATCCGATGTCTGCGAACATCATTCCGTAGAAGATGATGTAGAACAGACAGAAGATTGGCGTCGGATCGACCTCGTGCGAGTTGGGCAGCGAATACAGTTCCGTGATCGACTGCACCGGGTAGACGAAGCTGTTGTTCTTCATCAGAACCGGCGTATCCTCATCCTTCTCCGGCGCCGTGATCTCACAGACGCAGCCCAGATCTTCCAGTTCCTTCTGTACCGCAGCCTGACTCTCTGCCGGGACCCAGCCGTCAAAATAGAAGGCCGTCTTCGTCCGCAGCAGCCGCTCCGACCCCCGGGCGCGATCCCGCAGGATCTGCAGATGATCGAAATAAGCCCGGATCATTCCCTTTACCTCAGGGGAAACACGGAAGCGCGCTTCCAGCTCCTCCTCCTTCTTCTTCGCCTCTGCGAGGCGTTCCGCCAGGCGGTTCATATTCTCCGCGGCGGTTCCCTTCATGTCCTTAAAGACCATCCGCGTAAATCCGAAGGACTTCAGCACATCGGTGACCGTCTCCTCCTCCGCTTTCATGCACAGAAGGCTCA
The DNA here is from genome assembly GCA_021202715.1 of Lachnospiraceae bacterium. GTDB lineage: Bacteria > Bacillota > Clostridia > Lachnospirales > Lachnospiraceae > UBA3305. The sequence continues at coordinate 1,255 of JAJQCL010000178.1, read as the reverse complement.
GATACTGCTGTTCTGCATCCGCGCCGAGAATCGTCAGGGCCGTGGCCTCGCTGGCCTCCTCCACCTGCTTTCTCAGGGCTTCGACGTCCGCCACGGCGGGGACCACGCCGCAGATGACGCGCACCGACCGGGTCTCCGTCAGCTCCAGAGGCAGCTCGTAGGACATCCAGGGCATCAGCGCGGCCTGCGAAGACACGATGGAGTTCTCCAGAGATTTCTCCTCGTTCCAGAGCTCATACAACGAATAGAGCTCCGCGATCTCCCGACGCGCCTCTTCGCCGTCCCCCAGCAGTTCCGCGTACTGCGCCTCCGTCACCGGCTTACGCATGGCAAAGAGCGGCTTCTTCTCGGTGTCATACCGGGCGATGGCATCCAGCACAGTCTGTACCTCCGCCAGCTCACTCTCCAGCCGCGATACCTCGTCTTCGTTGCCGTCCCGGCGAATCAGAGCCGTCCACTCAGGATCCTGGAGCTTCGCCGTCTGATCATTCAGCTCCACGACACCCATCCGCTGGAGACTCTTCATCACCGCCTCTTTCTCGGATTCCAGGCCGATGACGGAAAGCTTGTTCATCTTAACTATCGACACTCGAATTCACAACCTTTCCCGTTATGACTTTGACAGCTTCCGGCAAACGTGCCGCCGCGTCGGCCTTCATGGTTTCACACTCCCCGGCCACCTCGGCGAGCCTCGCCTCGTACGCTGTCTCGGCCTCAGCCTCTGCCTGTCGGATCGCTTCCTGGTAAGCGGCAGCCGCAGACTGTCTGGCTTTGTCTACCACGTCCTGCGCATCCCGCTTGCCCTGTTCGGCGATTTTTCTGGCATCAACCTGGGCCTGCTTGCGAATGGAAACGGCTTCCGCTTCTGCATCGGAAATTCGTTTCATATCCTCGATCGACATGCTTCTCCCTCCTAACTCTGAGTATTTTCGCACCTGAATCTACAAAAAATCTCTTTGCGATACGATTGCCCCCGTGTGAAAATTTCAAGAGAGTTTTGACTTTTCGAAACAAATGCAGAATAAAAAAGCAATCGCAAGACCAATGTCGATTCAATTCTACCGCGGATGCCCACAAAATGCAACGTCAAATTCTTAACTTTTAACAGGTTCTTCAAAATGTATTATTAACCTAAAATCAAATCGTTAAAAAAATGGCAATTCGCGTACGGTATCCACGCTCTATTTTCCTCAATATTGTTCCTCACCTCACAGGATTCCTCGCAGGCCTCCGAAATCTACAAAAGAAGGAAGGG
>JAJQCL010000162.1 GCA_021202715.1 Lachnospiraceae bacterium | reverse complement strand
ACTTCGGAGGGAAACACACTGCTTCGCTTTCTGCGGGATATGTACGGCCTGTCCTCGATCGAGGATTTCGATGAAGACAATCCTTCCGATATCACAGCGAAAGAATGTTTTGAGTATCTGAAGGAACGCTACGGCATCGGCAAATATGCCAACGGAGACACCTATGAGGTGTCTGATGACGCGGCACTGAAGTGTATCAATATCCGTTACAGCATGGCGCAGAACAGTTATCAGAAATATGTTTCCACGACGGTCGCCGAGGATATCAGCACCGAGACCATGCAGGATATTCTGGAACACTCGCAGGATCTTCTCGGTGTGGACGTGGAAGAAGATTACATCCGCGTTTACAATTACAGCGAAGCGTTCTCCCATATCATCGGCTATACCGGTACTGCCTCGACGGATGAGATCGAGGAGCTCAACGAAGAGGGCGGAGACTATACCAGCGGCGACGTGGTAGGTAAAACAGGCATTGAAGCCTACAGCGAACTGGATCTGCAGGGTACCAAAGGCGAGCGGGTCATGTATGTGGACAGTGAGGGACACATCGTCTCCATCGAGAGCGAAGAGGAGGCGGAGACCGGCTCCGACGTCTATCTGACACTGGACGCGGAGCTGCAGGAAGGGATCTACCACCTGATCGAGCAGAGCCTGGCCGGTATCATTCTGGACAAGCTCGAAGAAGGTGATGTGACAAATACGGCCAACATGAAAGCTTCCCAGAGGAAGATCGGCATCAAACAGGTTTATTTCCAGCTCATCAATAACAATATTCTGGACATGGACGCCTTCGCCGACGAGGACGCCAGTGAGGCAGAACAGCGGATTTATTCCACCTTCCAGAGCGAGCAGACCACGGTGCTGGCGCGCATGGAGAGTGAGCTGACAAGCGGCTCTCCGGAAGCCTATACGGATCTCAGCGAGGATATGCAGGCCTATATGACCTACGCCTACTCAGCGCTGCAGGACGCGGGGATTCTGACCAGTGCCATTGATTCCAGCGACGAGACATACGTCACTTATCACACAGATGAAACCATCAGTCTGCAGGAATTCCTGCGCTATGCGCTGACACAGTCCGGTTGGGTGGATACGTCTCTGCTCGATCTGACAGAGAAATACACCAGCGCGGAAGATACCTACCAGGCGCTGATCGCGAAGACCCTGGAACTGCTGAAAAGTGATGATGATTTCAGCAAGGAAATCTATGAGCAGCTGATCGATGCCGGTGAGATCGCCGGACGCGACATCTGCCTGGCGCTTTTTGCCCAGGGAGTTCTGGAGGAGGACGAGGAAGCGATCGCCAAACTGGAGAGCGGCAATTCGAGTACGGCCTTCCAGTTTATTTACGAAAAGATCGAAAATCTGGAACTGACACCGGCTCAACTGGCGCTGGATCCGTGTTCGGCCGCCGTCACCATTACAGATCCCGATACCGGAGAAGTTCTGGCGATGGTTTCTTATCCGGGCTATGACAATAACCAGATTAACGACTCCTCCTACTATTACAGTCTGCTGCAGGATCAGTCCTCGCCGCTATACAGTACGGCGACTCAGGCCCGGACGGCTCCCGGCTCAACCTTCAAGATGGTCTCCGCAATCGCCGCTCTGGAGGAAGGACTGATTGACAGCTCAACGACGTTTGTCTGTGAGGGCGAATTCACAAAACTGGGGCTGGAGCTGTCCTGTACCAGTACACACGGAAGTCTGAATGTTGCGAAAGCGCTGGAGAAATCCTGCAACAGCTTCTTCAGTGAAGTGGGGTATCTGTTGAGCCTCGATTCTTCGGATAATTATTCGGAATCATTGGGCGTCAGCTATATACAGAAATATGCTTCCCTGCTGGGACTGTCTGAAAAATCCGGCGTGGAAGTCACGGAGATGGAACCAAATGTTTCTGATTCTTCTCCGATTCCTTCGGCCATCGGCCAGGGCACCCATGCTTATACCAATGTACAGATGGCCCGTTATGTCACCACCATTGCCACGGAAGGCACCGTGTATGACCTGACACTTCTGGATCACGTAGCGGATTCAGAGGGGAAGACCATCACAGAATACAATGCGGATGTGCTCAGTACCGCAGATGTCTCCGATTCGACCTGGGAGATCATTCAGGAAGGAATGATCGCTGTTGTCGCCAGTGAACACAGCAGTGATTTCGACCAGGATCTGGAGCTTGCCGGCAAGACCGGTACTGCGGAGGAAAACAAACTGCGTGGAAACCATGCTCTGTTCGTTGGCTATGCGCCCTATGACGATCCCGAGTATGCCATTGCCGTCACCATACCGAACGGGTATTCCTCTACCTACGCCTGCCGCCTGGCGAATCTGGCCATGGAACTGGCGGAAGGGAAGATCACACTGGATGAGATTCTCGAGGAAGATGCCCGAATCTACAACAGCGAAGCGTCCAATGATTAAGTTTGCGGCGCCCGAAAGCACTTCATTCAGAAAGAATAAAAGATGTGATGGCCATGCGGCCAGAATCAGGGAGGTCCCGCCAGGGGATCCGTGATGGCCATTCGGCCAGAATCAAGGAGGGATTGAAATGGGTGAAGTATTGGTGATAACTTCGGGAAAAGGCGGCGTCGGCAAGACGACTTCCGCAGCCTGCATCGGGGCGGGGCTGGCCATGATGGACCGGACGGTCCTGATGATCGATACAGATACAGGGCTGCGGAACCTCGATGTCATCCTCGGTCTGGAGAACCGGATCGTCTACAACCTGGTGGATGTGGTGGAGGGGAACTGCCGTCTGAAACAGGCATTGATCCGGGACCGTATCTGCCCGGGTCTTTATCTGCTTCCTACGGCACAGACCCGGGACAAGACCTCGGTCTCCCCGGAACACATGATCAAACTGGTCGATTCGGTCCGGGAGGACTATGACTATATCATTCTGGACTGCCCTGCCGGCATTGAACAGGGCTTCCAGAGCGCCATTGCCGCTGCGGATCAGGCATTGATCGTCACAACACCGGAGGTTTCTTCCATTCGGGACGCTGACAGGGTTATGGGATTGCTGGAAAACGCCGGGATCCGACAGTCACGGCTTTTACTGAACCGCCTGCGCCCGCGTCAGGTACGACGGGGAGAGATGATGTCCGCGGAGGATGTGACGGAGATCCTGGGAATCCCCCTGATCGGAGTCATCCCTGACGATGAAGCCGTGCTCATTGCCACGAACCAGGGCGTTCCTCTGATCACCGGCGAATCTCTGGCGGCCGCAGCCTATCGGAATATCGTCCGCCGCATTCTGGGAGAGGAGATTCCCTTTCTGAACCTGGAGCCGAAAAAAGGTTTCTGGGCGAGGATTTTTCACAGCTGATCCGTAAAAGCCGTGGGGGATCCCGCTCTTACAGAATCCCCGGACAGGAGAAGGTTATGTTTCGTTTTCAATTATACTCGAGAAGAAATTTCAGTTATCAGCTCATCCTGTGTGTGCTGATCCTGTCCGGCATCGGGCTGCTTGTTCTGAACAGTGCCCTGGCCAACGACTCGGCCCGGGATGAGACGATGATGAAGCAGGTCGTTGGCATTGCCGTCGGTTTCGCCATCATGATGTTCCTGACATTTGTGGACTATCATTTTCTGCTGCGGCTGTCTCCGCTGATCTATGCCGGAGGCGTTCTTCTTCTGGTGCTGGTTCTGTCCCCCCTGGGGAGCAGTTCAGGCACGGGAGCCCAGCGCTGGCTGAATCTGGGCGTGCAGATCCAGCCCTCCGAATTTTTCAAGATCTGCCTGATTCTGTTTTTTGCCTGGTTCTACTGGAAAAATGAATCCCGGATCAACCGCCCTGTGGTCGTTTTTGGAGGGCTGCTCCTGGCCGTGGCTCCGGCTCTTCTGGTTTTAAGAGAACCGGACCTCTCCACCACGCTGGTCATTGCGTTCATCTTCATAGTGATCCTTTATTCAGCAGGAATCAGTTACAAATGGATCTTTCTGGCGGTCGCGATTCTGATCCCTGTCTGTATCAGCGGCGTGCTTCTGATTATTCGTTATCAGGATTACCTGTATGAAAATGTATACCAGATCCGCCGCATCCTGTCGTGGCTGTATCCGGACAAATATGCTGCTTCGGGCAATACGACACAGCAGGATAATTCCGTATTGGCCATCGCTTCCGGACAGCTCTTCGGAAAAGGACTGAATAATACCAGCTTTGAATCCGTCAAGAATGGAAACTTTCTTTCCGAGGAAGACTGTGATTTTATTTTTGCCGTCATCGGGGAGGAGCTTGGTTTTGTGGGAAGCGCCGTTGTCGTTGGTCTCTTTGCGGTTCTGGTCTTTCTCTGTCTGCGGATTGCTGCCAGAGCCCGGGATAAAGCCGGTCAGCTGATCTGTGTCGGGATGGCCTCGCTGATCGCCTTTCAATCCTTTGTCAATATCGGCGTAGCGACCGAACTGCTGCCCAACACAGGGCTGCCGCTTCCCTTTATCAGCGCAGGCCTAAGTTCCCTGCTCAGCCTCTACATCGGCATGGGGCTTGTCATGAATGTGGCCCTGCAGAGAACGGAACGCAAAGATTCTGACTGGTGACATACTTCTTATCGGTGACGTCCGTGATAAAATCCGTGACCGGTAAGTAACAAAAAAGCTGGGAAAAGAAAGCGGCACAGGTACATTTCCTTCTTGTGCTTTTCAGGGATTTATACTATAATGGATTTGAAAATTTAACGACAGGACAGATAATTGAGGGATTTCCGGCTTTGTTTTCACAGACAAGGGTATTTCCGTGTCAAAGGTTTTCACGATTTTATTTCACTCAAGGAGGAGACAATTATGGTTCAGATTATCTCAGGCAAAAAAGGCAAAGGCAAGACAAAGCATCTGCTGGAGAAGGTAAACGCCTCCATCAAAGAAGCTCACGGAACGATCGTCTACCTTGACAAGAACACCAAGCATATGTTCGAACTCAACAATCGGGTTCGTCTGATCGACGTATCACAGTATCCCATCAAGAATTACGACGGTTTTCTCGGATTTATTTGCGGGATCATCTCGCAGGATCATGATCTGGAGGAGGTGTATCTGGACAGCTTCCTCACGCTGGCTTATCTGGACCAGAGCAGCGTGGAGCAGGCCATTGACGATTTGAATGTCATCGGAGCGAAATATGACGTGACCTTTATTCTCAGTATCTCAGAGGACAAGGAACATCTTCCGGCCAATGCACAGGATAAAGTGATCATATCCCTCTGATTTTTTCATGTAAGGCACATCGGGCGCCCTGATTACAGGGCGCCCGATGCTCTGAATCTACTCCGCCATATTCTGGGAGATCCGGCCAAAATAGCTGATACCGTACAGACCGGCGATCCCCACCAGAATGTAAATGAGCCGTGTGAACCAGGACATGGATCCGAACAGGTATGCGACCAGATCGAAGCGGAAAATTCCAACCAGTCCCCAGTTCAGTGCACCGATGATTCCTATCGCAAGAATCGTATAGTCCAGAAATTTCATTGAGATTCCTCCTTTTTTGCAGCCTCTTGATTTCAAAAGGATCTTCTTGCTATAGTATGGGTACTCGGACAATATTTTATAACTGGGAAAAATTGTTAATACTTTAACATCGTTCCAGTTGCATCCAGGAGAGGAGAGCCTATGGCCAGAAAAAACTCAAAGGTCATCCGATATCGAAGACACATTCATTTTAACATCGGCATGATCGTTTTTCTTGTGTTTTTTTTGTATCTGGCGATCAATGTGATCTCCTATATGACACAGGGCTCTGTGCAGATCTATGAGGTGGGAGAAACCAGCTCCGTGGTACAGGATACGACCTACACCGGTCTGATCCTTCGCGAAGAGACCGTCTACACAGCTCCTGAAGCCGGATATATTCATTACTATCTTCGGGAAGGCACACGCGCTTCGGTGGGGGATATCATCTGTTCGGTGGATACCAATGGAGAGTATACGGAATTATTAAATTCCTCCTCTGACGGTGACAGTTCTCTGTCCTCTGACGAGCTCAGTGCCCTGAAGAAAAAACTGACAGCATTTACAGCTGCGTACGATCCGGTTTCCTTTGAACAGGTCTATGATCTCAAATACAATCTGCAGAACCTGCTGCTGAGCTATCTCAGCTCACTGGACGATCTGGCAGAATTAGGCCTTGATACCGACTATCTCCTGACTGTGGCGGCGAATACCAGCGGCGTGGTGGAATACTACACGGATGGATATGAGACAATAACCGAAGAAGATCTGACGCTGGATCTTCTGACGGACAGCAAGTATGAGAAGACGGCTGTCGCTTCCGGGACTCTCCTGGAGGCCGAGGCCTCTCTGTATAAGACCATTGGCTCAGAAACCTGGTCGGTCTATCTGGAACTGACGGAGGAGGATCGCAATCAGCTGGCGGATGAGACCCGTGTCACGCTCCTTTTTAACGATGTAAATCTGGAAGTGACCGCAGATTTTTCTTTGATTACACTCTCGGATGGGAACATTGTGGGACGCTGTACGCTCTCGAATTATATGATCCAGCTGGCCGATAAGCGGTTCACGAATGTTACCCTGAAGAAATCAGAGATCTCTTCTCTGAATATTACGGGTCTGAAGATCCCCAAATCCTCCGTTGTCACGAAAGATTTCTATGTGGTCCCGATCGAGTACGCCACCATCGGTGGAAATGATTCGGAGACCGGTTTCCTGCAGGAAACCTATACGGCGGATGGAACGACCGTGGAGTTTATCACGCCGACCATCTATGCCAGCACAGAAGATTACTATTACCTTGATCCTTCTGAGATCGGGGAAGGTACAGTACTGCGCAAACCATCTGACTCAGAGGATGCGGAGGAGAGCAGTACGGGCACATATACGGTGGGGACCACCGCATCTCTGTCCGGCGTATATTGTGTCAACAAGGGATATACGGTATTCCGGCAGATCGAAATCCTGACGGAAAGCGACGATTATTATATCATAGCGGAAAATCAGAGCTACGGCCTGTCCGTGTATGATCATATTCTCCTTCGTGGAGATGACTGTGAGGAAGGAGAACAGATCTACTGATTTTTGGATTCTTCACAACTTTTTTCTCCACTGGTGTTGACAGAAAAGGGGAAAATGAGGATAATATTATAGTGGACGACAAAAAGTCGTTTACCACATAAATATGGGACTACCGGAAACAGAGGGGGCCTCCTGAAAATAACTGGGAATAGGGAGACAGATTCAACATGGCGAATATCATTGACAGGTTTTTGAATTCTATGAAATTATATGATGACGATGAAGAGTATGACGACGAGTACGAGATGGAAGAGGAGGAGCCCACGCCCCGGCGCACACGCCGCAGCAAAGCGTCCACCGAATCGATCGACGAAGAGAAACCGGCGGCCGCCGTCTCTCCCCGCCGTACGGCTGAACCTGCCGAAAAGGAACGTCCTGCGCGTATCAGACGCAGCAGCAATGTTGTTCCCATGAAGAGCCATGGCAGCATGGAGGTCTGCATGGTAAAGCCTGCCGCATTGGAAGACGCGCGCGAAGTCTGTGATATTCTGCTCAGCGGACGCGCCGTTGTCATCAATATGGAGGGAGTTCATGTGGATCTCGCACAGAGGAGCATTGACTTCACCTCCGGAGCCTGCTACTCGATCAACGGGAATCTGCAGAAGATCTCCAAATACATATTCATCGTATCGCCTCAGTCAATCGGTCTGACCGGGGACTTTCAGGATACCCTGGAGGGCGCCCAGGATTTATCTACGCTGAGCCTTAACCTGTAAGACAACGGGGCCTGTTATGAAAAAAAAAGCTAAGAGCATCGGACACGCCGTTCTCTCCGTCTTCCTTCTTATACTGCTGGATCAATGGACCAAGCATCTGGCTGTCGTAAACCTGGCGGAGGGACCTTATGTAATCTGGGACGGCGTGTTCGAACTTCATTATTCAATCAACGAAGGGGCTGCATTCGGGATTCTCCAACAGAGGCAGTCTCTGTTTCTTGTCCTTACAATTCTTGTCATTGCCTGCGTCTGCTGGCTTTATCTGTTCCGCATTCCTCAAAGCCGCAGATACCGCCCGCTCAATATTCTTTGTATCACACTTCTGGCGGGCGCGATCGGGAACTTCATTGACCGGGTCAGGCAGGGATATGTGGTCGATTTTCTGTACTTTAAACTGATTGACTTTCCCATCTTCAACGTAGCGGACTGCTATGTCACCTTTTCAGCCGCGTTGCTGGTTTTGCTTCTCCTGTTTTACTATAAGGAGGAAGATCTGGAAGGGATTCTGTAGACAGGGGAAGGAGAGAAGAGGATGGAGCATGTTTCAATCGTTGTGGATGAAGAACAGAGCGGGGAGCGCATTGACGTTTTCCTCGCTCATTTTTTGGAAGGGTATTCCAGATCCTGGATTCAAAAACTGATCCGTTCCGGTCACATTCTGATGAATGACAAACCGGTTCGTCCTAATACAAAATGCCATGCAGGCGCCGCGATTTCCGTAGAAATTCCGGAGCCCGAGGTTCCGGATATCCAGGCGGAAGCGATGGATCTGGATATTCTTTATGAGGACAACGATCTGATCTTTGTCAATAAACCCAAAGGCCTGGTGGTACACCCTGCTCCCGGTCATTATACCGGTACGCTGGTCAATGGTCTGCTGGCACACTGCGGCGAAGAACTGTCCGGAATCAACGGAGTGCTGCGTCCGGGGATCGTGCATCGCATCGATATGGATACAACGGGTGTCCTGGTTGTCTGTAAGAACGATTTTAGTCATAACCACGTGGCAGCCCAGCTGGCGGAGCACACGATCAATCGGCGCTATCTGGCGATCGTGCACGGCGTTCTGAAAGAAGAGACAGGCACCATAGACCTTCCGATCGGACGTTCCAGAACCAATCGTCTGAAAATGGCCGTAGACCACACCAATGGGAAACGGGCCGTGACACACTACCGGGTCCTGCAACGCTTTGACCGCTTTACCTACATTGAATGCCGTCTGGAAACAGGTCGAACGCACCAGATTCGGGTGCATATGGCACAGATGCACCACCCCCTGCTGGGAGATACTCTGTATGGCAATCTGCCGACGCATTTTCATTTGCAGGGTCAGACGCTTCATGCTCAGCTGCTCGGTCTGAATCATC
>JAJQCL010000137.1:8024-9158 GCA_021202715.1 Lachnospiraceae bacterium | reverse complement strand
CACGTCCCGCACAGCCTGCGGCATGCCCGGTGGACCAGGCGATCTGCAGGTTGTAGCCGCCGGTGCTGGCATCCAGATCCAGCACTTCCCCGGCAAAATAGAGTCCGTGCACCCGCTTTGACTCCATCGTAGCCGGCTGAATTTCCCTGACGGACACGCCGCCCTGGGTGATGATTGCCTCCCGGAAGCTGCGTTTTCTCAGAAGACGCACAGGAAAATCCTTCGTCCGAACCAGAAGCATCCGACGTTCTTCCCGCGTGATCTCCCGCCCCCGCTTCTCAGGCGGAATTCCAGTCATCCGCAGCATCACCGGAATCAGACTGGACGGGAAAAGAGCTCCCAGAATATTTCGCATTTGTTTCGAAGCTCCGGCTGTCAGTTCGCGCAGGAGGCGGGCGTCCAGCTGCTCCTCCGTCAGCGCCGGTTTCAGATCGATATGGAGGGTCAGCTCCCCCCGCTGCAGTTCCTCTGCCACCAGACTGCTGGCCGTCAGGATCACCGGACCGCTGACCCCGAAATGGGTAAAAAGCATTTCGCCGAAATCACTGGTCAGAAGTTTCTCTCCCCGGCAGATGCGGATTCCTACATTTTTCAGGGCCAGTCCCTGCAGCTCTTTGCAGGAGCTCCCATCGCCGAGAACCGCTTCGAAAGGCACCAGCGCCGGACGCAGCTCCGTCACCGTGTGTCCCACTTCTCTGGCCCAGCGGTAGCCGTCCCCGGTGGAACCGGTCGAGGGATAGGAAAGACCGCCGGTCGCCACAATAACCCGATCCGCTTCGATTTCCCGGCCATCGGAGAGAAGGACACCCCGGCAATACCGCAGCGACGTTTCGTCCTTCTTTTTCCTCCGCAAAGGATTCTCCTGCGGGAACATTTCTTCTGTGGATGCCCCCTTCTGTCTCCCCTCCTGCTCCGATGAAGTTTTTTCCAGAATCAGGGACTTCACCGGCGTATTCAGATGCCAGACGACGCCCGCCCGCTCCATGGCCCTCTGCAGGGTGCGCGTCACATCCGAAGCACGGTCTGATTCCGGGAAGACGCGGTTTCCCCGCTCAACCTTCAGCGGCAGCCCCCCTGCCATGAGGAAATCATACATATCCCAGTTGTTCCATTTTCCGAAGGAGGAATAGAGGA
>JAJQCL010000137.1:0-8014 GCA_021202715.1 Lachnospiraceae bacterium | reverse complement strand
ATTTTTCTCATAGAGAACAACCTGCTCCCCGCTCGCCGCGGCCGCGACGGCAGCCATCATGCCTGCCGCGCCTCCGCCTATAACTACTGTTTTCATCATTTCTATAACCGGCTCCCCGTTATACTCTGGACCAACATTTTCAAAAAAACACCTCCGGGGTCTGCCCCGGAGGTGTCGCACTCATTTCTCTTACATGGGCTGTACGGAACACTCCACGTCGCCGCTGACGGGGGCATTGCCCTCACGCAGCGCTTTTCTGTGCTTGAAGAAGTCCATCGCCACCTGGGGGAACAGCGCATAGGAGAGGACATCCTCATCCTGCTCCTTCCACTCTCCCAGCTCCTCCTCAAGCTTCGGCAGCTCGGGTTCCAGCAGATCGGCCGGACGGCAGGTGATCGGCTCTTTATCGCCGATGACCTTCTTCTGCACTTCCTTGTTGAAGGGAAGAACGGTCTGGCCGTACTCACCGGCAAACATGGCCTTGGTCTCCTTGGTCGCGATCTTATAGCGCTCGCCCATCAGAACATTAAACACAGCCTGAGTTCCCACGATCTGGCTGGACGGGGTCACCAGAGGCGGCGTCCCCATATCCGCACGCACGCGCGGCACTTCCTCCAGCACGTCGTAGAACTTGTCCTCAGCATGCTGATCCTTCAGCTGAGACACCAGATTGGACAGCATACCGCCGGGCACCTGATAACGCAGGGTATTGATATCCACGCCCAGAATCTTGGTACTCATGAGACCGCTCTCCAGAGCCTCCTCACGCAGCGGACGGAAATACTCGGTGATCTCATTAAGCAGGTCTTCATCCAGACCGGTATCGTAGGGGGTTCCCTTGTAGGTCGCCACCTGAACCTCGGTCGCCGGCTGGCTGGTGCCCTGCGCAAAGGGCGAGATCGCGGTGTCGATGATGTCGCAGCCCGCTTCCACGGCACGCATGTAGGTCATCTCCGCCACGCCGCTGGTGCAGTGCGTATGCAGCTCCAGCGGAACATGAATATTTTCCTTGATGGCGGATACCAGTTCCCCTGCATAATAAGGAACCAGAAGACCCGCCATATCCTTGATGCAGATGGAATCCGCACCCATATCCTCCATCTTCTTCGCCAGATCCACATAGTATTCTGTGGTGTAGGGCTCACCCAGCGTATAGGAGATGGCCGTCTGTACATGGCCGCCCTCCTTCTTGGTGGCGTTGACCGCCGTCTGCAGGTTGCGGACGTCGTTCAGTGCATCGAAGATACGAATGATATCAATGCCGTTGGCGATGGATTTCTGTACGAAATACTCCACCACATCGTCGGCATAATGCCGGTATCCAAGAATATTCTGACCGCGGAAGAGCATCTGCAGCTTCGTGTGCTTGAATCCGTCACGGAACTGGCGCAGTCTGTCCCAGGGATCTTCCTTCAGGAAACGCAGAGCCGTATCAAAGGTCGCGCCGCCCCAGCACTCCACTGCATGATAGCCGACCTGATCCATCTTCTCCATAATAGGAGTCATCTGGCTGGTGCTCATACGGGTGGCAATCAGGGACTGGTGCGCATCCCGAAGAACAGTCTCTGTAATCTTTACAGGTTTTGCTTCTGCCATTTTCTCTTATCCTCCTATCACACGCCGAAGATGGCCATAAAGGTACCGGCCGCGACAGCCGTACCGATCACACCGGCCACGTTCGGTCCCATGGCGTTCATCAGCAGGAAGTTGGTCGGATCCTCCTCAGCGCCTACCTTCTGAGACACACGGGCCGCCATAGGAACCGCGGATACACCGGCCGAGCCGATCAGCGGATTGATCTTGCCGTGCGTCAGCTTACAAAGCAGTTTACCCAGCATAATGCCGCCGAAGGTGCCAAAAGCGAAGGCAATCAAACCGCAGATAACGATCTTAATGGTAGACATTTGCAGGAAAGCCTCTGCAGAGGTCGTTGCCCCCACGGAAGTACCCAGAAGGATAACCACAATATACATCAGAGCATTGGCAGCCGTCTCCTGCAGCTGTCTGGTCACGCCGCACTCGCGGAACAGGTTACCGAGCATCAGCATACCGATCAGAGGCGCCGTGCTGGGCAGGATCATGCAGACGACGATGGTGATGACGATGGGGAAGAGGATCTTCTCCAGCTTGGAGACCGGGCGCAGCTGCGGCATCCTGATCAGCCGCTCTTCCTTGGTGGTGAAAGCCTTCATGATCGGAGGCTGAATCAGCGGTACCAGAGCCATATAGGAATAGGCCGCCACGGCGATCGGCCCCATCAGGTCAGTCTGTCCCAGCTTACTGGCCAGGAAAATGGAGGTCGGGCCATCGGCGCCGCCGATGATGGAGATGGCCGCCGCAGCCGCTCCGTTAAAGCCCATGGCCATAGCCAGGAAATAGGCCATATAGACACCGAATTGTGCTGCCGCACCCAGCAGGAAGCTGATGGGGTTGGCAATCAGCGGTCCGAAGTCCGTCATCGCGCCCACGCCCATAAAGATCAGGGACGGCAGGATCGACCATTCGTCCAGCAGATAGAAATAATGAAGCAGTCCGCCTTCCTCGTTGATGGCCGGATAGATATTCACCAGCAGCATACCGAAGGCAATCGGCACAAGCAGCAACGGTTCAAAGCCTCTGCCAATCGCCAGGTACAGGAAGATACACGCAACGATAATCATCACGTAGTTTCCCCAGTACAGATTGGCGAACGCGGTCTGCTCCACCAGGTTTACAATCGTTTGAGCTATACTTCCCATGATTAGTCCTCCTTACTCTCGGATTCCTAGTTCATGGTGGCGATCAGGTCACCGAGCTCAACCGGAGTACCCTCGGACACACTGATGGAGGCCAGAGTTCCATCCTGCGGAGCCACGACCGGGATCTCCATCTTCATGGATTCCAGGATCACGATGCTGTCGCCGGCCTTCAGAGTCTGTCCGGCGGAAGCCACGATCTTCCAGATCTTACCGGCCACCTGAGCCTCCACGCGGACGCCGCCTGCGGCTGCTGCCGGTGCGGGTGCTGCTGCGGGTGCAGGTGCTGCTGCCGGTGCGGGTGCCGCCGCCGGCGCGCCGGTGTTCTCCACGGTCACGTCATAGGATACGCCATTCACGGTGATTTTGTAAGTGTTCATTTCTACGTTTTCCCTCCTGAATCTTGTCAGATTTTTCAGCTTATTTGCTCTTCTTGATCGATGTCACCTTGAAATTGCCTCCGCAGATCTCCGCCACAGCCGCCAGAATCGCCGCAGCCACAGGGCCTTCCACCTCATCGGAGATCGTCACCTTGGCGCTCGCCATCGTGCCGGGGCCAACCGGGGCTGCAACGGCCGGAGCAGGAACCGCTGCCGGAGCCACTACAGGCTTCTTCGCCTCTTCCTTGGCCTTGGCCTTCGCCTGTCTGTTCGTATCCCACTGATTCACATACTTGAACAGAGAGATAATCAGAATCAGGAACGCTAGGATCACAAACACCGTACCCAGGCCAACGACAGAATTCGTAATCGCCTCGGTTATGTTGCTTGCTGCCAGTAAAGTCATCTTTCTCACCTCTTTCATCTTTTAATTTATGAAGAAATAGAATCAATTCTCTCCCGCATATATCCTAATACAAAATGTGGGATTTATCAAGAAGTATTTCGTGCCGCGTGCGATTATTTTCCCACCGTGTCGTCTGCTTTCGGCGTACTTCCCTGCTTCTGCCAGTACAGATTTCCGTTCTCATACATGGTCATGAAGCAGGCCAGATTTCCGCACTGCCATTCGTAATAATCCCGATGCGGGCAGCTCAGCCGGTCCATCACCGCCATAATGGTCCCGCCGTGGACAACCATCGCCGCATGGGAAAGTCCATGTTCTGTCAGAATCTTCACCGCGCGGCGGAATCCTGCAAGACACCTTTCCTGAAACTGTGCACGGTCCTCCCCGCCGGGGAAGGCGATCCGCCCGCCGCTGTCAATCCAGGCCTGATAGTCCGGATTTCCGGTCAATTCACGATAATTCCGGTACTCAAAGGCCCCGAAATCACATTCAGCGAATTCCCTGATCACAACCGGTTCAAGCCCCGGATAGAGGATCTCCGCCGTCTGTCGGCAGCGAAGGCGCGGACTCACAAAGACCATCTCCGGCTGTACCGGATGCAGCGCCCGCGCCGCCCGGATCCCCTCCGGTGTCAGAGGCTCTTCTGTGCTGCCCACATAGCGCCGTTCGCGGTTGCCAGGCACCTCGCCATGGCGAATCCAGTCAAGTTGCACGGCTCCTCCTCCCTCCACAGATGTGGCTTTCACGCACAGATGGTGCCTTTTTTCGGAACACTCCGTGTCATTCCCCTCTACAGAAGCTTCGGCAGCACCGCCAGCACCAACAGCTGCGCCAGCTCGCACAGCTGCAGGAAATATCCCGCCAGATCTCCGGTGATACCGCCGAACTCCCGGAGAGAGAACCGGCGATAATAAGCAAATACCAGCAGTCCGGTGAGAATCACAGCTCCGCCCAGAAGCCCGTCCAGCCAGAGCAGCAGCGCCGCGACGAGCACCGTCTCCAGAAGCAGCACCCGGCACACCGTTCGCCTTTGTGCCGCGTCATGAAACGTGCGTGCCAGTCCGCTGTCCCGGGCGCAGGGGAAAGCGACGATGCCCAGTCCGCTGAGGCACCGGGAATAAAAGAAGATGCAGGCCGCCACAGGGACGTTCTCCCGCGTGATCTCACTCCAGGCGCCTGCCTGGAGAAGCAGATAGACCGCACACCCCAGGATGGCAAAGGCTCCCGTATGGGAATCCTTGAGGATCTCCAGCTTCCGCTCCCGGTCTCCCCAGGAGCTCCGCGCATCCATCGTATCCATGAAACCGTCCATGTGGATGCCCCCTGTCACCAGAATCGGCACGGCGGTCAGCAGAGCTGCGGAAAACAGACTGCCGAAACCGGCACGCTGTGTCAGAAAAAACACCAGGAGCGTCAACAACCCCACCGGGATTCCCACCCAGGGAAAGAAGCACAGGACATAGCGCATCTTTTCTTCCGACCACTCCACCCGGGGCATGGGGATTTTGGAATACATGGCAAAGGCGATGAGGCAGGAAGAAAGCATCCTTACGCCTCCTTCACCATGGCCTCTTCAATCCCGGCCACGAACAGGATATGATAGTCCTTATCCAGATAATTTTCCTCCGCCAGAGCCGGATCCACAAAGAACTCCGCTCCCATGGGCTGACGATACAGCTTCCGGCACTTGAGCACCACACGGGCCTCCCGGAAATACGGCACATCCCCGTCCCGTTCCACGGTCAGCCCCACTGTCTGAATCTTGTCCTCGTCACGGCCGGACACGCTGCCCAGATGCGCCAGAGCCTTCCGATACGTTTCCTCAAAGAAGGTGATCGACAGTCTCTCCGCAGCATCCACAAACTCCAACGTATATCGCTGCGGCCGGATCACCAGATAAACCACCGGCTGCCCCCAGATCACGCCCATACCGCCCCAGGAAGCCGTCATGGTATTCACCGTGCCGTCCGGTTTGGCTGCCGTGATCAGCATCCAGTCCTTGCCGATCATCTGAAATGCATTCTTCTCCAGCTCCTCCGGCTGAATCTTCTTCCACTGATCCATGTTCTTACCCTCACAATCTTTTTCATTTTCGAGCCGCCATTCTGCGGCCGCCCTGACACAACGATAACACACCTGCCCGGCTTTTTCAACAGGTCCCGCGGGATCTCATCCCATGAATCTGCGCAGGCTCCATCCCGCCTGTGCCACGCTTCCAGCCGTATAAACAGGTGTCAGTGCCAGGATCTCATCCTCCAGCCGCAGAGCAGCGTAGCCCACAGCCAGGCCGGGGATCACCGGCGCAGACAGCGAAGCATGAAGGGTGACTTCCCAGTGAGCCTCCTCCTCTGCGGCCAGGAGAAGACGCTTTGTGGTCTCCTCCACCCGCAGAGGAACATACTCCTCCATGCCCCCGGAGACCGCCATCTGCCCGAGGATGATATCCCCCGTATCATACTCCTCATAATCAAACGTATCCAGACCATACTGCATCAGCGTGCGCGTGTCGGACCACTTATAATCACGGTGGCTCGGCCAGCCGCAGGCCAGAAGTGCCACCACGAAAATTCTCTCGCCATCACGCAGCGCTCCCACATAGCAGTACCCGGCATTGCCCGTGTAGCCGGTCTTCCCCGAGAAAGCTCCTTCCATCTGGCTCAGGAAAGCATTGTGGTTCGTACAGGAAAAGCTCCGCGTACCGCTGCAGTCGGTAAAGCTCCAGTCCGCCGTGCCGGTGATCTCACAAAAATCTTCATTATGAATACAGTAGCTGAGGATCGTCGCCATATCCCGGGCCGATGCGGAATGGGTTCCCTCCTCATCAGAAGCATCAAGCCCGTTCGGCGTGATGAAATACGTCTCCGCGCATCCAAGCTCCCCGGCCTTGCGGTTCATCCGGTCGGCAAATTCCTCCACGCTTCCGGCGATATTTTCCGCCACCACCACCGCCACGTCGTTATCGCTCTCCAGCATCATGGCATAGAGAAGATCGTGCAGATAATAGGTCTCCCCCTCCTGCACACCCAGGCGTACCTCCGGCATGGAGGCGGCGTAGGCAGAGACCGTACAGACCTGATCCAGGTCTCCCTCCTCCAGCGCCAGAATACAGGTCATGATCTTCGTCGTGCTGGCCATAGGGAGCGCCTCATCCCCATTCTTACTATATAAAACACGGCCGCTTTCCCCATCCATGAGTACCGCGCACCGGGCATACAACTCCGATTCCGCCGGAGGCTCTGCGGCCAAAGCCTGCGCCGATCCCCCCACAGGAACTGTTCCCAGAAATATCAGCACACAAAAAAGGAAGCGCATGCACCGCAGCAGCAGCCTCCCCTCTTGTCTCATGTTCCATTTTCCCATCGAATTCCCTCCTCGTCCCACATGCCAGCCAGCATCCTTACAACATATGAGAGTTGTGAGGCAGCAATTCCTCCTCTTTCCAAAATACAGCCGTGTCTCTGCACCTCTCCCGGGCGCACACCGCCAGTGCTGCGTCCCGCCGCCCCGGCCACACCGGGAGCCAGGTCACCCGGCAGTCCGTCTGCGTCCCCGGCGGGTCTTCCACGCACCCGTCCGGGTTGATCCGAAAGGAATCCAGAGGCCGCCGCAGTCCGGTTCCCCGCATCTTGAGATATGCCTCCTTGGCCGTCCAGATCCGACAAAATGCCTCCGCCGGGTTCTCCGCCTCTTCGACCTCCTGCATTTCCTCCCGGCAGAAACGACGGACCGTCGCGCATCGCTCCCTGTCAGGGATCATCTGCACGTCCACACCCACCGGCTCCCGCGCCAGAGCGCAGACCACATACCGCCCGGAGTGGGACAGGTTGAAGGTGATACCGGTCAGCCCCTGCACAAATGGTTTGCCGCCCTCCGTGCGCTCCCAGAGCCACGGAACCGGAAGCGGAATCTCCTGCTCCCTCAGTGCACGCCGCAGCAGCAGCTCCGCGGCCGCCGACTGCAGCGCCCCGGAATGTCCTTTTTGGCGTTCCCATCTATCCCGCCGCTCCGCGGACAGGGCCGCGGCGGCCTCCGCAGGCAGACCCTGCTTACGCCAGCCGGTCAGCTCCGCCACATATACCCGCACCATGGTCCGCTATTCCCTGGCCTTCGCCATCGCGTTCTCATGCTCCTCCTTAAAAGGATTGGGGTAGCTGACCGACAGCAGCCTGGCCGCCCGGTTGGTGCGGTTGACCCAGTTATGCGGACAGTTGGAGTGGATCTGAATGCTGTCACCGGGATACAGCGTGTACTCCCGGTCATTGTTATAGACGGTGACCACACCCTCCAGGACATAAATGAATTCTTCTCCGGAATGGCGGTGGATCGCTCCCTCCGGCTCCTCATTCACCGCGGAGGGCATCAGCTGGAAAATCCGCGGCAAAATATCAAATCCATACAGATCCTTGCTCAAAATGGACTGATAGATCTCCGGGCTGGTGGCGTTCCAGTGCAGCTCCACACAGTGCGACACCGGATCGTGAGAGTCCGCGCTG
>JAJQCL010000243.1 GCA_021202715.1 Lachnospiraceae bacterium | reverse complement strand
CTCCAGAGGAGTGTACTCTCTGAGGGCGTCTGTCACATAAGGCTGAAGGATCCCCACCAAAATGACAGTGAGGATCAGGGACAGCATGGAAAGAGCGGTTCGCAGGAAACCGCGGTGATATCCCCGCAGAACCGCTCCGATCAGGATCAACAATACAATACCGGAAATGATAATACTCACAGATACCTCCGCGCATCGTTTTACAGGAAATCACGATTTCTGAGGATCAGATAACCTTCCTTGTCATATTTGGAGGCAAAGATCCTCTTGATCGTAAATTTCTCTGCATGCTCAGCCGCTTCCTCAATGATCGCACGCGCCTCCCCCACGGTGAGACGTGCGCCTTCCTCCTTGATGGCCTCGATCTCCTCCTGCAGAGCCGCAAACCCGGAATCATCAATCACGCACTCCAGTTCATTGGCGTAATAATCCGCATAACGGACAAAATCCTTCTCCGAAAGTTCCTGACGCTTGGTCATGTTTTCAAAAGAAACCGGTTTTTCTACCTTCACGACCCGACGTCCTTCGGCCTGCGCTTTCTCTTCCTTCGGCTCCTCGTTCGATTTCTCCGGTGCAGCCGGTTCTTCCTACAGATCTGTCAGCTGGAGTTTGGGACGATCATCCTCATCCGGGACAGCCGCTGCGGAGATCGTATGCTCTTTCTCCGATTCACTGATACGGGAACGGACTCTCTGCTTCAGCCGGGTGACGGCTGTCGGTGCATCGATCAGGACAAAAACCTTCTCCGTGTCCAGATAATCGATGACTTCCAGCATTTCCTGAATCATTTCATCCGAAAGATTGTTGGCCTGATCGATGATCAGATCCTTTCGATTCAGCTGCGGCAGCGAATGAACGATGCCCCGATGGTTTAATTTGTCCGCCACGATCTTGGCGATCCGGGGCAGATCCTGATTCTTGCCGTGATAATATTCCTCCAGAGCCTCTACTGCTTTGTCAATCCCATCCTCGGACGTCGCCGCGCTGATGAAAATGCAGTGCTCCAGTTCGCGGCTCTCCAGCGGCTCTTTCTCCTCCATGCGCCGATTCTGTTCTTCCCATACGGCCTGTTCCGTCTCCTCGAAGGAGAGAACCGGCAGCACATTCGAGTCTGCCTCCAGGGAGGTGTCCGGCTCCACCGGTGTGTCTGTCACGAAGGGTTCATCCACCGCAGCCCGCAGGATCGGGCCTTCCGGCTCCGCTGTTGTCTCCGCCTCACACGCATCCGGAGATTCTGACGGCTCCGGAGTTTCCTGCAGCTCTCCCTCTGAAACCGGTTCATTCGTAGCTTCAGGGATCTGAGCTGTTTCCTCCTGAGTCAAAGGCTCCAGCCTCTCTTCGGCCTCCGGCACGGAAGTCACTGCCTCGGCTTCTTCCGGTTCGGTTTTCTCTTCCGGCTCCTCCGTCATCGAGTTCCAAGCATGCGCAGGCGTAAATTCCCGCGTCACTTCCAGATCCTCTGTCGGCGGCACTTCTCCCGCTGCCATTTCCGGGATCGGAGTAAATTCCTTTGTCACTTCAAGATTCTCCGGATCGGGCTCTGAAGCCGGTTCCGAAGCGGGTTCTTCCTCTTCGGGAAGCGGCTGTCTCGTCGCGGCCGCCTCCTTCCACGCCGGTTCTTCCACTGGCGCTTCCTCCATCTGCTTTGACGCGGCAAAAAGCATCGCCTGAATCCGATCTGCCCGTTTCTCCTCCGCCTCCGTTTCAGGCACAAAATGCCGTTCTACCTCGGACGGTTCCTCCAGATCCGCCTCCGCGACCTCCTCGGAGAGAGCGATCTTCGGCAGATCTTCCTCCAGATCTTCCCCGGAATTCTCCTCCTGAGGGAAGGTCTGATTTTCCTTTGCAGACTGTCCGGCAGCATCCTCCTCCGGCGTTTCCCCGCCGCGTGCCACCTCTGCCAGCCGGGCCTCGTAATACGCCTTATTCTCCCGGCGTTCCCGCTGGCTGGCCGTCAGGGGCTCATACATTTCTTTCAGTTCCATCGCCCGGTCAACATAAGGGCCGACGCCGAACCAGAGAATGATCTGGTCGCAAAGAGCCACACACTCGTCCTTCCGGTTCGCTTTCTGGTAGAGCTCGGCCAGACGGCAGGCCCACTGCTCTTCGAACTCGTATTTCCGGTATGTCTCCAGAATGACGATCCTCTTATCCAGGTCCTCTCCCTTGGCTTCCGCGATCAGATAGCGAAGAATGTAGCGGTCATTTTCCTCCGGCGCTTCCTCCAGATATTTCTTATAAAAAGTCTCTGCGTCGTTGACATGTCCGCTCTCCAGAGCCAGCTCAGTCAGCTTATACAGGATGCGTTTTCCCAGCGAGGCCTCCTCATAGGCGGTCAGGAGGACGTCTGTGGCGGCCGTGTACTGTTCCGTCTTCTCATAAGCCTCCGCCACAGCGGTCAGCAGACGTACATTGTGCTCCTGCTTCCAATCGATGGTGTCGGCGATCTTGGCTGCCGTGCTGTAGTCCTGCTGCCGCACCAGCTTCTGAATCTTGTCTGTCTTCAAATTGTACGTGTACTTATCCAATGTCGTTCACCCCATTTGCTGCCTTCGTTTACATGCGCACCGATCGCAGGCTGCGTAAGCAGTCATTCCCTGCGCAATCGTGTGCCTCGCTGCTATAGTTCAACCCGCCCTTCCAGCGCCCGGAGCAGGGTCACCTCGTCGATATATTCCAGGTCTCCGCCCACCGGCACGCCGCTGGCGATCCGGCTGACCCGGATGCCTGTGGGCTTGATCAGTTTGCTGATGTACATGGCCGTAGTCTCGCCCTCCAGACTGGAGTTTGTGGCAATGATCACCTCATGCACATCCTCCTTCTGGAGACGCTGCATCAGCTCCGCCAGGCGAATATCCGAGGGGCCGATCCCCAGGGCCGGAGAGATCGCGCCGTGAAGAACGTGATACAGTCCCTCGTATTTGCCGGTCTTCTCATAAGCCGCCAGATCTCTTGGGTTCTCCACCACCATGATCTGTGAACCGTCCCGGTGCGGACTGCTGCAGATCGGGCAGAGCTCCTGATCGGTCAGATTGCAGCACCGTTTACAGTAGCAGACCGAGTGCCGGGCCTCTGTCATGGCTTCCGTCAGCTTCTCCACCGACTCCTCCGGCATGCGGATGATATGGAAAGCCAGCCGCTGCGCCGACTTGGCGCCGACGCCGGGCAGCTTGGACAGCTCCTCGATCAGTGCCTGCATCCGGCTGCCATAGTAATCCATTACAGTCCAAATCCTCCCAGTCCGCTGCTCATGCCTCCGGTGATGCGGGCCATGGCTTCTTCCGATTCCTTCGTCGCCTCCCGCAGAGCCTCGTTGACCGCCGCCACGATCAGATCCTGCAGCATCTCGATCTCGGCAGGACCCACGACCTCTTCCGCCAGCTTCACCGATACAAGCTCTTTCTTCCCGGACACAGCCACTTCCACGGCACCGCCGCCGACGGTCGCCGTATAGGTTTTCTCCTCCAGCTCCTTGCCGGTCTCCTCCATCTGACGCTGCATTCTCTGTGCCTGCTTCATCAGGTTGTTCATATTTCCCGGCATACCGCCCTGAAATCCGCCTCTTCTTGCCATCTCTCTATCCTCCTGTCACTCCGCCTGTCCGTATCCGATCTGCAACGCCGTCACGGCTCCTCGTCCTCGATCTCGATGTCACCGTGAATCCCCGCGAGGTCCTCATCCGTGAGATAACGGGGTTCCTGCTCCCTCTGTGGAGCCAGCCGCAGATCAAATTCCAGCGACTTCCCGTAGGTCTCCGCCACAAATTCCTTCACCTGGTCCATGGCCTGGAGTGTCTTACACATATTATAATGAAAAGCATCGAAAAATACAACGCACAATATTCCCTGGCCCCGGGGGTCCACCCGCGTATCCAGGAGAGAGCTGCGTGCCACATGCTCAATGCTGTTCAGGATCCGATCCCATTCCTGGCGAATCAGCATCAGATCCTCATATTCTGCCGGTGGAAGCACGACCGGCTCCGGTTCCTCCTCCGTCTGAACCATCTCTGGGGAAATTGGGGAAGCTGACACGGACGAAATGACCGGCGCAGCCGGGATTCCCTCCGCCACCTTCCGCTCCAGACGGCTGAGGCGCTCCTCCACCGATTCCAGATTCTCCTCCATCTCCGGCTGGGCCGTGCGGATCACAGCAATCTCCAGCAGGACCCGCTTGTTCACCGCATTCCTCATCTGATTGTAGAGTTCTGAGAAGATACGAATCAGGCGCATCAGACCGGCAGGATCCGTCATCGCTGCCTCTTCCTGCAGCCGCACCCAGTCCTCCTTTGTCAGATCCAGGACCTCGTTCCCCACATCAGACGAAGTCAAAAGCAGGAGATTTCGCATATACCAGATAAAATCCTGCACGAACTGACCGAGCTCCCGGCCATCCATCACCAGCTCCTCGATCTGCAGCAGACAGTCGGCGGAATCCTGACGCAGGATGCCCCGCAGGAAACGGCTGAAACGCTCATTGTCCACGGCGCCCAGCACGGACAGAACCATCTCGTAGGTCAGATCCTCCCCGATATGAAAGGCAATACACTGGTCCAGAAGACTGATGGCATCCCGCATGGCGCCGTCCGCCTTCTTGGCAATGTAGCGCAGCGCCCGCTCCTCCACCTTCACCTGTTCGTACTCCGCCAGCTCAGTCAGCCGCTCCATGAGTACCTCGGTGGTCATCCGCCGGAAATCATACCGCTGGCAGCGGGAAAGGACCGTCACCGGAATCTTATGGGGCTCCGTCGTCGCCAGGATGAAAATGACATAGGAGGGCGGTTCCTCCAGAGTCTTTAACAGCGCGTTAAAGGCTCCCGTCGAGAGCATATGAACCTCATCAATGATATAGACGCGGTATTTCCCCTCCGCAGGGGAATACTGTACCTCATCCCGGATTTCCCGGATGTTATCCACACCGTTGTTGGAAGCGGCATCGATCTCCACAACATTCATGGAGGACCCGGCTTCAATCGCCCGGCAGGTCTCGCAGATCCCGCAGGGTTCGCCGTCCTGCGGGTTCTCGCAGTTCACCGCCCGGGCCAGGATCTTGGCGACCGTCGTCTTTCCTGTTCCGCGGGTTCCGCAGAACAGGTATGCATGGCCAATCCGGTCCAGACGAATCTGATTCTTCAAAGTTGTCACGATGGCATCCTGCCCCTTCACATCCGCGAAGGAAGCCGGCCGCCATTTACGGTAAAGGGCTGTATAGGCCATCCGCGCCCCCCAATCAGCAATAAACTTACAAGAACAAAAAATCCGCGCATTCTGCGTCGAAAACTCACCATAGGCGTTACCTTTGCAGTTAACTCAGTCCCGGCGCCCTCACGGCACACGAGAGGTTTCGCTTAGTGCTGCTTCATTCCTGACCTGACACGGTTCACGAATTCCCGTTGCGCAAGACCAGAACGTCACCGTCACTTACAAAGGGCAGCCCTACAATGAGAGTCCTCGGCAGAATATCACCCCTGCTATAGCGGATTGCAGGTACAGGGCACCGCTAACTCCCCGGCTGCGCGGAAACTTTATGGCTGTTTATGGCGGGGAGAAATCCCCGTTTTGCTATTATAGACCGGCAAAGTGCCGCCTGTCAAACAGTTTTTCGCATTTTGGCATGTATTTCACGGGCAGATCACATTTCCTGCGAAATCTTCGTGGCCGTCATTTCTTCTCCGAACCGTTCCGGGCCATCTCCTGCGCTTCCATCATGTTGGCCGCGCCGTCCCGGAAGGCCTGTATCAGCCGGTCCAGCTTCTCCACATCCATGAACTCGGTGCCCAGCTCATTGCCGAACTTTTCACCCATCTTCCGGCCCCAGAACTGCTCCTGCTCCCGCAGCTTCTCCAGACGATCCTCCGCCTCCTCGAGATCCTTTTCCAGCTGCGCCAGATGTTCTTCATTATTGGCCAGAATCTCCCGGCGGATGCTCTCACAGGTCTCCCTGTCAAACACATCCAGCGCCTGTTTCTTCTCATTTAAAATGTCCGCATTGTCCTGCTCCAGCTTCGCCAGCTTCTCGTCAAATTCCTCCAGGCCGTACATGGTCTCATTGGTATCCTTCTGGATCACCCTCTTGATCGCCTCGATCTGCTTCTCATTGGTCGCAATGCTCTCCCGCAGACGCCGCGTTTCCTTCAGTGCCGCATCATGGCGGGCCTTCGTATGGTTATTGACCAGAAGATAGATTCCTCCGAAAATCAGAATATCGATCACATACGTCAGAGCCAGATACGCACTTCCCTTCTGGGAAAGGAAGAGGGCGTAGATGCCGCAGGGAAGCACCCCCAGCACGACCAGCAGACAGGCCAGAAAGAAGAGGATCTCACGGGGCTTGCGCGGATAGTGCAGCGCAAAAAACACCCACGTATTGCAGTAGCGGGGAATCTTGTTCTTCTGAAACAGCCGATGAATCTCATTTTTCAGCATGCTGTTCTTCTGACGGACCTCCGCGGTCTCCTCGTTCATCCGGGCCTTCATGCCTTTGTTCCTGGCCTTCTCCCGCCGGCTTCGGGTCTTCTTCGCGTCATTCTGCACGGCTTCCGACTGACTGTCGTAGTGCTCCTCGACCTCCGTGCGGCGCTTTTTGATCATCAGCCCGATGCTCTCCTCCACCGCCGCCCGTTCCTTCTCCAGGCTTTTTTCCATCTTCTGCACCAGCGCCTCCTGGGCGTCGGCTTCCTTTGCCGCCTGATCCCGCTGGTTGATCGCGGACCGGGCCGCTTCCAGATACTGGATGCTGTTCTTTGTGTCCTCGGGCATGTTTCGCCTCCCGTCTGTGCGCAAATTTTCAGATTGTTTTCTCTTTCAAGTTTACATCAGACGAACCAACTGTTCAAGAAGATTCTGCCATCAGATCTGAATCCGCTCCGCGTCCCGCAGATACATCTGCGTGTAGAGAATCACCGTATCCATTTCCCTCAGGGCGAAATCCCCCTTGGGGATATGGATGCGCCCGTCCCTCCGCACCATGACAATGATCGTACGGCGGGAAATATCCAGATCACAGATACGCTGTCCGATCCAGGGATTCTGCCCCTGCAGTGTCACTTCCTTCAGATCGATGTGCTTGTCATCCTGGAAGGATTCCGCGCCCAGTACGACCGTGTCCCCGGCCGCCAGCACCACGTCGCCCCGCGGCACGATGACCTGACCGTTTCGCTGAATGGCCGCCACCAGGATCCCATAGGGAAGCTCCAGCTCCCGGATCGTCTTCCCCTGCCAGGAATCCTGTTTCTTCAGATGCACCTTGATAAAATGAATGTCCTCCTCGCTGCCGTACTCACTGATCTTTTTGATCCGTGAATACTGATCCACAAATCCCGCGGAAATGATACCGGTGGGGATCGCCACCATCCCGACGCCCAGGAAGGTAATGACAATGCTGAACGCCTTTCCCAGCGTCGTAATGGGATAAATATCGCCATATCCAACCGTCAGCAGCGTAGACACCGACCACCAGATGCCGGAAAACGCATTTTTAAAGACGTCAGGCTGTGCTTCATGCTCCAGGCTGTACATGCAGAGGCTGGAGGCCACCATCCGCACAAGAATGATAAAGATGGACGACAGCAGCTGCTGACGTTTACTGTAGAGCACCTCGCCGATGACGTTGAGGGAATCATAGTAGACGTTGATGCGAAACAGACGGAAAATACGCACGACCCGAAACATCCGGAAGGCCACCGCACCCGACGGAAAGAAGACCGGCAGATAATAAGGAAGAAAGGACAACAGATCGATCAGGCCCGTGGCGGAAAACACATAGTGTCCCACCGCCCGCAGACCCGACGATGCGGTAAATGTATATCTGGCTGTCCAGACCCGCAGACCGTAATCCACCGCGAAGAAGAGATAGGTCACAACCTCAATCATGTTCAAGGCTCCGCCGCACTGCGCTTCCACCGCGTCAAAGGTGCGCAGGATACTGGCCGTCAGATTCGCCACGATGGCCAATGTATTTACAAGATCATAGGCGCGGCTGACAAAGTCGCCGTCATTTCCCACCTCGATGATAGCGCCAAGCCGACGGCCGCGTGCTTCCCAGGTCTTCCTCTCCATGGCTCTTCCTCTTTCGCTCCGCATCTGTTCTGCAAATCTGTTACGCGATGCGAACTGTCATTGGTTGTGCTCCTGCACATTCCGTTATCATTATACCCACTGCGGCAGCGCCTGTAAACGGATATTCTGGCGGATTTGTCTGAATTTCGGATGGTATCCGGGATTTCCGTGTGTTTCCGTCCTTTTCCTGCGCAGCTTTACATTTTCCGCGAAATCCGCTATACTGATGCGCGAACAGAGCAGTGCCGCAAAAAGCGCTGCCGTGGGAGGAGAAGAGTATGTTTCGTCTGTGGGCTAAGGAATTACAGGACAACCATCTGCTGCGGGACACGGTCGTCGTGATGGAGGGAACACAGAGCCGCACGAAGAAGGTCCTCGGCGCTCTGGAGCAGGTCTGTGTGGAGTTCGACCTGCAGGTTCCGATCTGGCTGGACAGCAACATCCGGGAATTTCAGCGCCGGGCAAAGACCCGCTTCTCGCAGGATAACTTTGTCGAGTCCGTGCCCTTCGACTACCTGGAGATTCATGTGATCGAGGAGGACTGACGCGGCTTGCACGTCCGCAAACGCCTGGTTTGAGCCACGATAAGGAGCCACAGAAAGAGGAAAATTCCCCTCCTGTGGCTCCTTTTTTCGATTCATCTCTGACAGACAGCCTCTTCGCGCCTCGAAATCTGACAACGATCCATTACGCAGTTCCGAAGCGTCTCTCATTTACAGCAAACGGTGTAAGTCGTTCTACAGCCGCGCCAGCAGCTTCTCCTGCTCCGCCTCGTAGCCGGGCTTACCCAGCAGGGCGAACATATTCTTCTTGTAGCTCTCCACGCCGGGCTGGTTGAAGGGATTCACGCCCAGCATGTAGCCGCTGACGCCGCAGGCGAACTCGAAGAAATAGAACAGCTGCCCCAGCGCGTACTCGTCCTGCCGCGCCACATGGACCATCAGGTTGGGAACGCTGCCGTCCGTATGCGCCAGAATCGTTCCGTTCATGGCACTCTTATTGACAAAGTCCACGGTCTTCCCCGCCAGATAGTTCAGGCCGTCCAGGTCTCCTTCCTCCGCTTCCAGCGTCACGCCGCAGGTCGGCTCCTCGATCTCGACCACCGTCTCAAACATGATCCGCGCACCGTCCTGGATGAACTGCCCCATGGAG
>JAJQCL010000087.1:6531-9229 GCA_021202715.1 Lachnospiraceae bacterium | reverse complement strand
TCCGAAATGGGAATAAAATAAAAGAGATTCGACAAAATATTCCCAGATGAGAAAACACGAGAAACGAGTGACGCCGCCCGGAGGGCCATCCTTCTCAGACAACTGAAACAGTTCTCGAAGGAAGGGCCTCTCAGGGAGGCTGTGTTTTTAAAGGGAAGATGCTATGCAGCTGCACGTCTGCCTCAGCACCAGTGTAAGCCGGCAAGAGGGCTATGTCTGAGGACCATTTCACTGAGCGAAGCGTGTCCGAAGACATAGCCCTCTGACAGGCGTAACTTTTTTAGGCGTAATTTTTTGCGGTTCTCCCTGAACAGGCGCAGCGCGGACCTATGGTCGTTGTCTGTCACTTGACATTAAAATTTCGCATGATACAATAGTTTTTAACTTTGACAGTCACAGAAAGGAGCAACTGTCCTATGCTAAAGACACTGGGGGCTCAGGTGAAGGAGTTCAAGACGCCCTCCCTCCTCACTCCTCTGTTTATGATCCTGGAGGTCATTATGGAGATGGTCATTCCTCTCCTGATGGCCTCCATTATCGACGACGGGGTGGAGAAAGGGGATATGAATCACATCTTCACCGTGGGCATTTTCATGGTCATCGCCGCCGCCTTCGGCCTGCTCTTCGGCGTGCTGGGAGGACGGTTCGGCGCCAAGGCCTCCACAGGGTTGGCCCGGAATCTGCGAAAGAGTATGTTTGAAAATATTCAGACATTTTCCTTCGCCAACATTGACAAGTACAGCACGGCCGGTCTGGTGACCAGGCTGACGACGGACGTGACGAACCTGCAGAATGCCTATCAGATGATTCTGCGGATGTTTGTCCGGGCGCCGATCAGTCTGATTGTTGCCATGTGCATGTCCTTCTACATCAGTCCCCGGCTGGCCTCCATCTATCTGGTGGCGGTTCTGATCCTGGGAGCATTGCTGTTTCTGATTATGTCGCGGACCACCAAGTATTTTCAGCAGGTGTTCCGCAAGTATGATGATCTGAACGCCAGCGTGCAGGAGAATGTCTCCGCTGTGCGGGTCGTGAAGGCCTATGTGCGGGAGGACTTCGAGCGGGAGAAATTTAAGAAGGCCAGTGAAAATGTGTACCGGATGTTCGTCAAGGCGGAGAAGACGCTGTCTCTGAATATGCCCATTATGATGACGACCGTGTACAGCTGTATCCTGCTGATCAGCTGGATCGGCGCGAAGATGATCGTCAGCGATACCCTGACGACCGGTGAGCTGATGAGTCTGCTGACGTACTGCATGAATATCCTCATGAGCCTGATGATGCTCTCCATGGTGTTTGTGATGATCACCATGAGCTATGCCAGCGGTCAGCGTGTAGCGGAGGTGCTGAATGAGAAGAGCAGCCTGACAAACCCGGAGAATCCGGATTACGAGGTGCCCGACGGGAGCATTGAGTTCCGCAATGTGAATTTCAGCTATCATGCCGAAAGTGAGGAGTATGTACTCAGCGACATCAACCTCTCGATCCGCTCCGGCGAGACCATCGGTATCATCGGCGGGACGGGCAGCTCCAAGTCCACGCTGATCAGCCTGATCAGCCGTCTGTATGACGTCAGCGAGGGTGCCGTTCTGGTGGGCGGCAAGGATGTACGCACCTATGATCTGGAGACCCTGCGCAACCAGGTGGCAGTCGTTCTGCAGAAAAATGTTCTCTTCTCCGGCACGATCCTGGAGAACCTGCGCTGGGGCAATAAGGAGGCGACGGAGGAAGAGTGCATCCATGCCTGCAAGCTGGCCTGCGCCGATGAATTTATTCAGCAGTTCCCGGACGGCTACAATACGTATATCGAACAGGGAGGCAGTAACGTGTCCGGTGGCCAGAAGCAGCGGCTCTGCATTGCCCGGGCGCTGCTTAAAGACCCGAAGGTGCTGATTCTTGACGACAGCACGAGCGCAGTGGATACGGCGACCGATGCACGGATCCGACGCGCCTTCCGGGAGGAAATCCCGGGGACCACGAAGCTGATTATCGCCCAGCGTATTTCCAGCGTGATGGATGCGGACCGGATTCTGGTGCTGGATGAGGGACGGATCAACGGCTTTGACACCCATGAGCACCTGCTCGAGAACAACGCGATCTATCGGGAGGTCTATGAGTCCCAGGTGGGCGCCGGCGGAGATTTTGACGAGGGAGGTGACAACTGATGGCAGAGAATGCAAAGCCTGTGCGAGGGCCGGGAGGCCCCGGGGGAAGAGGGCGCGGACCCGCGCCGAAAGTCAATAATCCCATCCCGCTGTTTATGCGCCTCATGCGTTATATTTTGAAATATTACCGGGTGCAGATGACCGTCGTGGTTGTCGCCATCGTGGCCAGCGTCCTGTGCAATGTGCAGGGGACGATGTTTATTCAGACGCTGATCGATGATTATATTACTCCGCTGCTGCTGACAGATAATCCGGATTTCAGCGGGCTGGCGGCGGCGATCCTGCGGGTGGCCGGTTTCTATGCTCTGGGTGTTGTGGCCAGCTTCACGTATAACCGCATCATGGTCTATGTGACCCAGGGAACCCTGAAGCATTTTCGGGACGATCTGTTCGAGCACATGGAAGGCCTGCCTCTGAAATATTTTGACACGCATGCACATGGAAATATCATGTCCATCTACACCAATGATACGGATACCCTGCGGCAGATGGTGAGCCAGAGCATTCCGCAGCTGCTCAACAGCGGCCTGACA
>JAJQCL010000087.1:319-6521 GCA_021202715.1 Lachnospiraceae bacterium | reverse complement strand
TGGGACAGGCCAGAGGGACGTTTGCGGACGACGGCCTGACCATCGTGACCGTGGTGGTCTGTATGATCTACCTGAGTATTCCGCTGACGCTGCTGACACTGGTCATGGTCGGTATCATGCTGTTCACCAGCGGGAAGCTGGCCGGACAGAGCGGACGGTATTTCATGAAGCAGCAGATCAGTCTGGCGAACGTCAACGGGAACATTGAGGAGATGATGGAGGGGCAGAAGGTTGTCAAGGTGTTCTGCCACGAGGAGGAGAGCATCGAGAAGTTCAATGAACTGAATGATATTCTCTATGACAGCGCTGACCGGGCCAATACCTTCGCCAATGTCCTGGGGCCGGTCAATTCCCAGCTGGGGAATCTCAGCTACGTACTCTGCGCCATCGTCGGCGGCGCGCTGGCTTTGAATGGCTTCATGGGTTTTACCCTGGGATCTCTGGCCAGCTTCCTGAGTTTTAACAAGAGTTTCAGCCAGCCGATCAACCAGATCAGCACGCAGATGAACAGCATCGTTATGGCTCTGGCCGGAGCCGAGCGGATCTTCGGTCTTCTGGATGAGAAGCCGGAAGTGGACGACGGCTGTATCACGCTGGTCAATGCCGAGACGGTGGACGGAGAACTGCGGGAGACCGGGAAGCGTACAGGCCGCTGGGCCTGGCGCCATCCGTACCCGTCGCGCGGTACCGTAGAGTATATCCCCATGGAAGGCCGCGTGATCTTCGAACATGTGAACTTCGGTTATGATGAGAATAAACGGGTGCTCCACGATGTGAGCCTCTATGCGGAGCCGGGACAGAAGATCGCTTTTGTCGGCAGCACCGGCGCCGGCAAGACGACGATCACGAACCTGATCAACCGTTTTTATGACATCCAGGAGGGAACCATCACCTACGACGGGCAGGATATCAAGAAGATTCAGAAGCGTGATCTGCGGCACAGTCTGGGGATCGTGTTGCAGGATACGAACCTGTTCACCGGCACAGTGCGCGAGAATATTCGCTATGGCCGTCTGGACGCCACGGACGAGGATGTGGTGGCCGCTGCAAAGCTGGCCAACGCTGACGGCTTCATTCGCCGCCTGCCGCGGGGCTATGATACGGTCCTCACCGGCAACGGCGCCAACCTGAGTCAGGGGCAGCGGCAGCTGCTGGCGATTGCCCGGGCGGCGATCGCGGATCCGCCGGTTCTGATCCTCGACGAGGCGACCAGCTCCATCGATACCCGCACCGAGCAGATCGTGCAGGACGGCATGGACAATCTGATGCGGGGGCGCACGACCTTTGTCATCGCCCACCGGCTTTCCACGGTGCGCAACAGCGACTGCATCATGGTGCTGGAACTGGGACGGATCATCGAGCGGGGCACGCACGACCAGTTGATCGAGCAAAAAGGGAAATATTACCAGCTCTACACGGGAAATTTTGAGGAGAGCGAATAAAACACGCATCCGAATGAAAAAACTCTCTGCGATTATTACTTAAGTGAAATCTCGACAAAAATCGGACGGCTTTGTGGAAATGATGGAAAAACTGACCGATCGATTAAGGAAATTAAGTAAAAAGTAGAAAAAGATTATTTCCTTCGGAAACTTCGTTGACAATGGAAGTTGGCTGTAGTAGAATAAAAGAAGCAGAGGGCAAAGGCGCCGTGACGCACCTTTGCCCTCTCTTTCAGTTTAAGCAGCGAGGTGAACGTATATGGAACGATTAAAGGAACACACGCGGGGGATCAACGAGCTCCTGGCCCGCTACGGTGTCAAGTTTGGCATTTATAAGAACGGGACCTTCCACGAGCAGCTGTTTCCCTTTGACCCCATTCCCCGTATTATCCCCAAGAACGAGTGGGATGAGCTGGAGAAGGGACTGATTCAGCGCGTGGACGCGCTGAATGCATTCCTGCGGGACATCTATGGGGAGAGAAAGATCGTGAAGGACGGCGTCGTTCCGGAAGACTTCATCTTTGCTTCCTCCGGTTATCTGCCGCCCTGTCAGGGGATTGTCCCTCCCGGTGGGATTTACAGCCATATTTCCGGCATTGATCTGGTGCAGGGAAAGGACGGAGAGTGGTATGTGCTGGAGGACAATCTGCGGATTCCCTCCGGGGCGTCCTATCCGCTGATTGCCCGGGATCTGACGCGGCGGGCCAGCTCGGAGACCTTCCGGGTCAATCATGTAGTGGATAACCGTCAGTATCCCCGGCTGCTCCGCGAGGTCATGGACTATGCCAATGTCGGCGGGATTTCGGTGATTTTGACGCCCGGCCGCTACAATTCGGCGTATTTCGAGCACTCCTTCCTGGCGGAACGGACCGGCTGTGTTCTGGCGATGAATCAGGACCTTTTTGTGGAGAACAACCGCGTCTATTACCGGGATATGGAGGGCAACCGCCAGAAAGTGGGCGCCATCTATCGGCGGCTGTCGGATGAATATCTCGATCCCATGACCTTCCTGCCGGAATCTCTGATCGGTGTGCCTGGTCTGATGTCGGCCTACCGGGCCGGAAATGTGGCCATCCTCAATGCACCGGGCAACGGCGTGGCTGACGACAAGGGAATCTATTATTTCGTTCCCAGGATGGTTCGTTACTATCTGGGTCAGGAACCGATCCTGAAGAATGCGCCGACCTATCTGCCTTTCTATGAGGAGGACCGGAAATATGTTCTCGACAATCTGGAGAAGCTGGTGGTGAAGGACGTGGCGGAGGCCGGCGGCTATGGCGTCATTTTCGGAAACAAGCTGACCCGGGAAGAGCTGGCGAATCTGCGTCATGTCATCGAGACGGAATCACGCCGCTTCATCGCACAGGAAGTCATCGATTTCCGTGATCTGCCGATTTTAGATACAGACGGAGTGACTGAGGTGGAGAGGAAGGCGGACCTGCGAGCCTTCGTGCTCTCCGGAGAGAGAACTGTGGCCTGGCCGAGCGGCCTGACCCGCTTCTCGCGGAATCCGGATTCTTTCGTTGTCAATTCTTCGCAGGGAGGAGGGTTTAAAGACACATGGGTATTATCTCGTTAGAAAAAGCAGATAACCTTTACTGGCTGGGACGCTACAGTGAGAGAGTGTTTACCACATTGAAGGTTTTTTATGAGTACTACGACAAGATGCTGGACGAGGACGCTGACGCGTATAAGGTATTCTGTCGGCAGCTGGGGCTCCCGGATGTGTATCACTCCACGGAGCGGTTTACACAGGATTATCTCTATGACAAGAGCAACCCGGATTCGGTTTGCACCAGCATCAACCGCGCCTATGATAACGCCATTGTGCTCCGTGAGGAGATCGGAACGACGGCGCTGGGCTATATCCAGATGGCGCTGGATACCATGAAGGAGAGCAAAGCCTACACGGAGCGCTACATGCAGCATCAGAAGGTCATGGATCATCTCTATGCATTCTGGGGCTGTGTGGACGATGAGGTGGAGGATGAGGAGAACCGGAACATTATGAAGACGGGCCGCTACGTGGAGCGTCTGGATCTGAGTCTGCGTCTGGATCTGGACTATCCTCATCTGGATAAGGCGTATCGGAAGCTGTCCAACCGGATTCGCCGCCTGCGCCGCCCGTACAATGACGCCCGGCTTTATCGTCTGGGACAGATCATGGCGAAGAAAGAGAACTGGAAGGAAGAGGCCGGCGAGGCGCTTCTGTGTGTCAACGGTCTGTTTGAGGTGGACGTTTGAAGAAATTAAATTTCTCCTATGAGGTGAACTATTCGTTCAGCCAGCCGGTGTCGGAGCACTGCTTTGCATTGCGAATCCTGCCGGTCACCGATGAGGAACAGGGCATTTACGCCTCCGAATACAGTGTGTTCGGAGGCTCTTCCCTGTGTGGGGATCCCACCGATTGCGAGGGGACGGCAGGCTGCGGTGTGTCGCTGGACGGATTTGGCAATCGGGTCGTGAGCGGCCGGTTGGCGGAACCGCATGATCGTTTTATGTTCCGTGTGACTGGAACAGCGTATACTGACCGGAGCCGTCCCTGCAAATGGGAGGAGCGGCCTTTGCCCATTTATCGTTTTGCTACGGCGCTGACCCGGCCCGGAAAGAGCCTCGAAGCTCTGTACCAGGAGAAACAGGAGGGGATCCATCGTGAGGCAGCCGCCGCCCCGGAGGGGGAGATGCGCAGCCGGGCGAGGCTGTGGATGCATGCCCTGACAGAACATTTTTCCTATGTGCCCGGTGCGACGAACATTCATACCACGGCGGAGGAGGCCTTCGCCGGTGGGGCCGGTGTCTGTCAGGACTATGCACAGATTTTGCTGGCACTGCTGCGTCTGGATGGGATTCCGGCCCGGTACATTGCCGGCATGCTGATCGGCGAGGGAGCGACCCACGCCTGGTGCGAGGCCTGGTGCGATGGCGTCTGGATCGGGCTGGATCCGACTCATGACCGCGAGCTGGATGAGGATTACATCCAGGTGGCCCGGGGGCGGGACTACATGGATTGCATCATGGACCGCGGCAGTTTTCGCGGCTTTGCTGTCCAGTCCCAGGAGGTGGCGGTGAAGGTGGCGGAGACGCTGCCTCAGCCGGTCGACCGCTGGAGCTGGTTCTGACAAGATTGTACGAAGGAGACGAGACAGGAATGGTTATGGATGTAGCAAATGTGGCTTTGCCGGTGGGTGAGCGACTGCTGGTGCGAAAGCAGCGCATGGAGCCGGAGGAGCCGCGGGAGGGACGCAAGCGCGTCTGTATCGTCACCGGGATTCACGGCGATGAGCTGGAGGGACAGGCGGTAGCTTACCGTCTGCAGAACGAGATCCGGGCCCATCGGGAATATCTGGACGGGATCGTAGACATTTATCCGGCGATGAATCCTCTGGGCATCGACTCGATTCAACGGGGAATTCCCCTGTTTGACCTGGATATGAACCGGATCTTCCCCGGCGACGGGGCGGGAACCGTGGCGGAATATGTGGCGCATGAGGCCGTGGAGGACATCAGTGGAGCAGATCTCTGCATCGATATTCATGCGAGCAATATCTTCCTGCGGGAAATCCCTCAGGTGCGGATCAGCGAGTCGACGGCGCCCTTTCTGGTGCCTCTGGCAAAACATATCAACGCGGACTTCATCTGGGTTCACGCCTCGGCGACGGTGCTCCAGTCCACGTTGGCGCACACGATGAACAGCCGCGGCGTTCCGACCCTGGTGGTAGAGATGGGCGTGGGAATGCGGGTGACCCGGGCGTATTGTGAGCAGCTGACGATGGGAATCCTGAATCTGATGCACGAGATCGGTGTCTGGAATGGCCCGACGGAGCCGGTGCGGGAGCCGATTATCTCGGAGGATGACAATGTCAGCTTCCTCAATGCCGAGGCCTCCGGCCTCTTCCTGCCGGATGTTCCGTTCTGGTCGGATGTGGTGGCGGGGCAGCACATCGGGGATATCGTGAGCCCTCTGACCGGCGAGATCCTGCAGAGGGTGGAAGCGGAGGCGGACGGTATCCTGTTTACGCTCCGCGAGTATCCGATGGTCTATCAGGGGGCTTTGCTGGCCCGGATTCTGGGAGGTGCCTCTCTTGCGTAAAGAAATCATTTATTCCATGAAATCAATCTACCGGGACGATTTTCAGGTGATGGGCTATCGTTTCGGCAGCGGGCATCAGACAGCCTGCATCATCGGCGGCCTGCGGGGCAATGAGGTGCAGCAGATATATATCTGTTCACAGATGATTAAGACACTGGGCGAACTGGAGGCAGCGGGTCAGATCCGCAAAAACCGCGAGATCCTGGTGATTCCAGCAGTGAACCATTACGGCACCAACATCGGAGAACGTTTCTGGGGCGTGGATGGGACGGACATCAACCGCATGTTTCCCGGTTACGACCGCGGTGAGACGACGCAGCGCATCGCGGCGGGGGTCTTTGATGTGGTGAAGAATTACACCTACGGCATCCAGCTGGCGAGCTACTATATGAAGGGTGAGTTCATTCCTCATGTGCGCATCCTGGCGACCGGCTATCAGAATGAAAATATGGCCAAGCAGTTCGGCATGGAGTATGTGGCGCTTCGCACCCCGACGCCCTTCGACACGACCACGCTGAATTATAACTGGCAGATCTGGAATTGTGAGGCCTTTTCGCTCTTCACGGAGGAGACGCAGAAGATCCACCCTGAGGGGGCCCGGGACGGTGTGAATGCCATCCTGCGGTTCCTGCGCAGCCGCGGCGTCGTAAATACGGACGTGCCGGAGGGC
>JAJQCL010000087.1:0-265 GCA_021202715.1 Lachnospiraceae bacterium | reverse complement strand
ATGATCACCGTTCGTTCCGAGGCCGGCGGCTTCTATGAGCGTTTCAAGGGCCAGGGGGATTCCATTTACAAGGGCGAGCTCATGGGACGTATTGTCCACCCCTATGAGGGAACGGTGCTGGACGATGTTCTCTCCCCCGTTGACGGGCGCGTGTTTTTCGCACACCGTGCGCAGATGGCCATGGAGCACGAAGTGCTCTTCAAGGTGCTCCGCAGATAAACGACTTCTCAGCGCGCACGCTGCGGACAGGGCATTTGTGATGCTT
>JAJQCL010000061.1:3691-9261 GCA_021202715.1 Lachnospiraceae bacterium | reverse complement strand
GGCTTACTTATTGGGAACACACCGTGTACCGAGCGGTACGCACGGCTGTGAGAGGACGGCGGCTAATCACCGCCGCCTACTCGATTAAATCTGCCCCTGCGTCTTCCTCCTCCCCAGTCTGATTCTCCATATCAATGAAGCGGAAGGAGAGCATCAG
The DNA here is from genome assembly GCA_021202715.1 of Lachnospiraceae bacterium. Classification (GTDB taxonomy): domain Bacteria; phylum Bacillota; class Clostridia; order Lachnospirales; family Lachnospiraceae; genus UBA3305. Next base: position 9,104 of record JAJQCL010000061.1, on the reverse strand, counting down.
GTAGAGGATCTCGTTCGGGTCGTCCAGATTCGAGTTCAGGATGCCCTTGATCTTGTCCAGCCGATACAGGAATGTGCTTCGGTGGATGTACAGATCCCGGGCGCTCTGCACAGCATTCAGATGATTGTCCAGATAAACCCGCAGCGTCCGCAGGTACTCGGTATTGTTGCTCTCGTCCATGGCTTTCAGCTTCAGGAGATTTTCATGGCCCAGCATATAGCCGGGAAGCCTCCGGGTCGACTGCTCGAGAATATAGTCAAAGGCAATGTCATTGAACTGATAGATCCACTGGAAGGGCAGCTTCCGCTCACCGACGTCGAGAGCCAGCGTGGCCTGAATGTACTGGCGGCGCAGGTTCATATGACCGGCCATGACGCGGCTGTAGCCCGCCTTCAGATAGCTGTCGCGGAGAAAAAAGGCCAGTTTGTCCGTGATATCCTGCACCTGCAGCCGGGCCTGACTCATGTTGATGAAGATGGCGATGTTATCCTTATAGGGCAGGGCGCAGGAGCTCTTGATGATGTTCTGTACATAGGTGCAGATCGCGTTGGCGGTCAGATTTTGCTGATCCAGGTACGTGGTCTTCAGCACGATGCAGAAATACTCGTTGCGGGAGTACCAGCCCAGGGAATCCAGCTTCTGGCTGACCGTGACGTGGTCCGCGGTCCGGTCCGACAGGATGTGGAGAAACAGGGAGTGGAGCGTCGTGTCCCTGGTGGCTTTCCGCATGGTGTTGTGGAGAAGGGCGTGCTCGATCAGCTCGGCCAGATCTTCGAGGAGAAAGCCCAGATTTTCATGAATGGGCTTCATAGAGTCCATCAGGGAGAGCCGGTAGGAGGTGACGTCGTATTTCTTGATGTTGACGCACAGGGAGGTCACGCCGCTGCCCGGATTGGGATACAGGAAGAAACCGTTTTTCTCCCGCACCTGATTGTAAAGAGGATCCTGCTTTACCGAGGTGATATAGGCGTAGGTCCCCTCGGAGGAGCCATAGACGCTCTCCTGGAAGGGAGCCGCCTCGGGGAAATATTTGGCGATGATCGTGAAATCCATCCCCATGACCATCAGCGGATTGCCGAAAATGGGATAGCTGGCCTCCAGCATCGCCTGAATCGAGCTGTCGTTCAGCCGCAGGTCGACCAGCTTCTCCTTCCACAGCGTGTATTTGCTGAAAATATCTGTCAGTGTATTCATGAGGAGCGCCGGACTGGCGGAGGAATCCAGAAGCCGACAGGTATTGGCCGGACAGACCGGGACCTGTTCCGCATAGGGGCCGGCAAAAATCAGCATGGAGCTGTCCGGCACAGAAAAAGCGGAGGCCGGGAGCGAGGACTCTGTGACGATGTAAATCGTGTGTTCTCTCAGTTCCTCCGGTTCCGTGTAAAAACGGAGCTGTTCCAGATCGGGAAGCAGTGAAAGCTCCTCCGCCGCTTGAATCGAATGGGTTGCCTGCAGTTCCTCGGCCACAAGACTTGCGCTTAATTTCATGGTTCCCTCCCGCTTTTGATACAGAATGTCGCTGTCAATGTGTCTGATCATCCTTAGTTGTACACATTGTATGAGGAAAGAAGAGAAAAGTCAATATGTGTTGTCAAAATTCAGGGAAGCATGTTATAATTCTTTGTGCGAGTGAGGACGCACTTTCGGGGACATTTTTCTGACCGCAGTGTGTTCCGATTCAGTACAAAATGGTGCAGGAGGCGGCAAATGAATTTGACAGATCTTTCGGATTGCGAATTGCTGGTAATGAAATGCCTTTGGGACATCGGAAGTCCCATGACCGTGCCGGAACTGATTGTGAGGATCGATAAGATCTACGGCAGGAGCTATAAAGAAACGACGGTCTATACTTTTTTGAAAAGGCTGAAGGATAAGGGATATGTGTCCTCGTACAAGAAGGGGACTTCTTATTTCTCTCCGCTGGTCAGTGAAGATGAGTATCTGGACAGTTATTCCAAGAAAATGTCGGATTTTCTTGGCCGGGAGTCCGCCAATTCCTTCCTGTCCGCCTTCTACCGCCATCAGAACTATACAGAAGATGAGTGGGAGGAGATCCGGAGAATCCGGGATGAACTGGACTGACTGGATGCATCTCTCTTTTCTTTCACTGCATCTCGGCGCTCTGGTAGGGACGCTGCTTTTTCAGATGTGGAAGGGGATTCGGATTCTGATGCGGGATGTCTGTGACATCCCGCTGCTTTGCAAACTGTTGAAATGCGTTGTGTGTTTTTATTATATTCCCTTCCTGATTCTGACGATCCGCGCACTGAGAGTGCAGTACGGTTACTGGTACGGCGTCTTCTCACTGGAGAGGGCGGCGGTCGTTCTGCGTATCCCGGAGACGATCTGGCTGGCCGGAACGGCAGGACGGAGCCTGCGGGAAGTGCGTGTGTACCGGGATTCACGGTGGTACATGCAGACCGGAAGTATGTGCTGCCCGCGGGAGCTTCGCGCAGAATGCGAGGCGCTGCGCAAACGCCTGGGAATCCGTCGGTTCGTGCGCTACCGGGTCAAATATATGCAGGATGCAGCTTTTACGCAAGGGCTGTTCCGTCCGGTGATTTATCTGCCGATGGAGGGGCTGGACCGGCAGGAACGTGAGATCGTGATTCTCCATGAGATGAATCATATCAGGAACCGGGATGCTCTGTGGATGCTTTTGGTAACGGTCCTGTCCTGTATTTACTGGTTTCTTCCCTGGATGGAAGAAATGAGAGTGGAGATGGATCTGTGGAGTGAATACCGCTGTGATCTGGCGACCTGCCTGGAAGCGGGAGGCGCGCGGATCTATTTTGATGTGCTGATCCGGCTGGTGCTGCGCAGTGCCGGAGGCCTTCGCTCTGCGGGCCTGATGGAGCTGTGCCCGGATAAAAATGAACTCTATCAGCGGATCTCCATGATAAGAAAACATCAGAAGCTGGAGCCGCGCAGGAAGAGCGCGGTCGCTTTTATTTCGTTCTTTTTTTATCTGGCGAGCGGCGTTACGGTGTGCGTGTGTACCATGTTTGCGTTGGATCTGTATCAAAATGTTTCTCTTTTTACGACGGAAATGGTCTGTGAGAGGAGTGAAAGCAGTGGAAGGGCGGAGTACATGGTCCTCCCGGATGGAGAGGCGGGAAGCCTGCCCGCCTTTGATCAGATGGGAGACATGCGGGCTGCGAGCACCGTGGGTCTTGCCTGGAGGATGCCGGAAGGAGTCCTGGGTTCCTCCTCAAAGTTCCGGAAATGCTCCGGCAGCACCCTGTCGATCCTGCTGCGGATCGAACCGGCGGATGCGGTGATCTGGGCCGGGATCGTTGACCCCCATGGAAATCTGTACTATATTTCCGGGAAAAATGTTCTGTCACATACCTTCTCCCTGACTTCAACCGGTTATTATCGTTTCTTTCTCTATAACCATTCCCCTGAGAAGATCACTGTTGTAGGTTCATATATAAGGTAGATTCCCGATTTCGATGTCTGTGCATATCCTGATAAGAGAAGACGAAACTGTGAGGATGCTTCATGGCAGAGACAATCATACTGGATGCGGGGCACGGCGGTCAGGAGCCGGGCGCGCTGTTTCAGGGACGGCGGGAGGCGGATGACAATCTGCGTCTGGCTCTGGCGGTGGGGAGGCTGCTGCAGGAGGACGGATTTCCTGTACTCTACACCCGCACGGAGGATGTATATCAGTCGCCCTATGAGAAGGCGACCATTGCGAACAATTCCGGCGCCGATGTGCTGATCTCCTTTCACCGGAATTCCACGCCGGAGCCGGAGACTTACAGCGGCGTGCAGACGCTGGTGTATCAGGATCAGGGACTCCCGTCCGAGCTGGCCGCGAACATCAACCGGGCGCTGGAAGGGGTGGGATTTACAGACAATGGGATCTCCGAGAGACCGGATCTGGTGGTCCTGCGCCGGACACGGATGCCGGCCGTCCTGATCGAGACCGGCTACCTGAATACGGCGGCCGATAATCAGCTCTTCGATGAGCATTTTGATGAGATCGCACGGGCGATCGCCGACGGGATTGCGGAGACTCTGAAGGAGGAAGACCTGGACGCCATGGAGGTGCGTTACCAGGTACAGACCGGCGCTTATGCCGCCCGGAGCCGGGCGGAGCAGCTGCAGAGGCGGATGCGGGCCGAAGGGATTCCGGCCCGTATTGTGGAGGAGGACGGCCTGTATAAGGTGCGGGCGGGCGATTTCCGCTATATGGAGAATGCGGTGCGGCTGGAACAGATGCTTCGCAGCCATGGATATCCGACTTTTATTGTCAGCCGCTGAAAAAACATACGCAAAAGTAAAAAGAAAAGACGGTTTCCCCTTTTCTTTTGTGGAAAACTGTGCTATCATACATGGTATTGAAAACCATGTTCCAGAATAACCAAAACCGAAACATTCCGGACGGGGATAGAAAAACACGAATCGTATGGGAGGCTTGCTATGAGCTATCGAATCATTGTGGACAGTTGCTGCGATCTGACGCCGGAGAAGAAGGCGGATCCCCATTTTGTGTCCATTCCTCTGACCATTGAACTGGACGGAAAAACGTACGTGGATGATGAGACCTTTAACCAGAAGGAATTCCTGGCCGCTGTGGCGGCATCCAGCGGGTGCGCGAAGACGGCCTGCCCTTCACCGGAAGCCTACCGGGATGCCTGTCTCTGCGACGCGGAGCAGATCTTTGTCGTGACGCTGTCCCAGCATCTGAGCGGCAGCTATAACAGCGCGGTGCTGGGAACGAATCTGTATCAGGAGGAGAACCCGGACAGCGGGAAGAGGCTTCACGTGTTCAGCTCTGATTCCGCCTGCTGCGGTGAGGCGCTGGTGGCCTTTAAGATTCAGGAGTTGTGCGAGAAGGCGCTTTCTTTTGAGGAGATTGTAAAGCAGGTGCAGGATTACCTGGATCATATGAAGACCTATTTCGTGCTGGAGGATATGGAGACCCTGCGGAAGAACGGCCGTCTCAGCGGTCTGGCAGCGCTGGTGGTCTCGGCCCTGAACATCAAGCCGGTGATGTCGGCCAACCATGGCGTGATCATCCGGCTGGGACAGACGCGGGGGCTGGATCGGGCGCTGAAATCCATGGTGGATCATGTGATCCGTGAGGTGAAGGAGCCGGAGAAGAAGATCCTCGGCATCGTCCATGTGAACTGCCCGGAGCGCGCGGAACAGGTGAAACGAATGCTCTGTGAGAAGGCGAGGTTTCTTTCGGTCTATGTGGCGGAAGCGGGGGGCTTAAGTACGACCTATGCCAACGATGGGGGGATCGTCGTCAGCGTCTGAAGTTGAACAGGACTTTGTTTTAGAGAAGGAGTGACAGTTGTCTGATTGTCACTCCTTCTCTGAAAAACGGGCTCGGAAGTCAACACAAATGGTGGCATGTGGGTTGACATCCGGGCCGAAATGGCATATACTGAGATTT
>JAJQCL010000061.1:522-3681 GCA_021202715.1 Lachnospiraceae bacterium | reverse complement strand
AACAAGCACAATTCGAATTGACGAAGGTGTAAAAGAGGAAGCATCCAGAATTGCAAATGAAATGGGGCTCAGCTTCAATGCGGTCGTCAATATCCTGTTGAGAAAATTCAACAGCGTCAAAGGATTTCCTTTCCCTGTTGTACTTGAGGAGGAACGCAAACGTTCTGTTTTCGATCTGAACTCCGATGAATTTGATCTGGCCTGCAAGGCGGCCGTTTCTGCAAGAGATCCGTTACCGGTGGCGGACTATGTGACCCTGATTGACCCGGAGAACGGGAAACTGATGAAGAAATATGCAGATGGGCGGGTGGAATATGTCCTTGACTGAAGGTGGCCGCCAGGCACCCCGGCTTCTGGTGTTTGCCGGACCAAACGGCTCCGGTAAAAGTACCGTGACGGTAAAGCTGCCCACGGTGGGCTTGTATGTGAATGCCGACGATATCAGACGTGCCAGAGGCTGCACCGACCTGGAGGCAGCACAGGAGGCAGAGCGAATCCGAAACCTGCTGCTGGAGAGCGGAAAGAGCTTCACTTTTGAAACGGTTCTTTCAACACCCCGGAATCTGGAACTGATCCGGCGGGCAAAGGAAATCGGCTATGAGGTCATGGCGGTATTCGTGCTGACCAAAGACCCTGCCATCAATGTCGGACGGGTGCGGCAGCGGGCAGCCGCCGGGGGACACGATGTACCTGAGGATAAGATCGTCAGCAGGTACTACAAATCCCTTAAAAATCTTCCGGTGCTTGTGCGCATGGCCGACAGGACCAGAATCATTGATAACTCCGCTGACCTGCCTGAACTGATTTGCGAGGTGACCGGCGATCGCGTACAGGTGATCGAAGGGACACATTGGAAGAAAGGCGAAATACTGGCGCTGCTGGCAAAGGAGACTCCTGCAGATCCTCCCTGAGGAGCCGGGACGGCATTTCTGCCGGATATGAAAAAAACATCTTTTCCTCTGTAAAAAGTATTAATAAAGAAGGTAAGGAAGAGTTGACAGGAATTTAACGATTTAGTATACTGACATCTGGTCACAGGCAGCCATGCGTGAAGGGATTTCCGGAAAGTCCCTGTGGCTGCCTGAAAAAATTTACAGAATGAAGGGCAAAAAAATGGGTAGAGTGTACAATTTCTCGGCGGGTCCGGCGATGCTGCCGGAGGAAGTGCTGCGGGAAGCTGCAGCGGACATGCTGGATTATCATGGCAGCGGTCAGTCTGTCATGGAGATGAGCCATCGCTCGGCAGAGTTTAAGGCGATCATCGAGACCGCAGAGCAGGATATCCGGGAGCTGCTGGATATCCCGGAGAACTATCAGGTACTGTTCATGCAGGGCGGCGGGAACCAGCAGTTCGCGGCGGTTCCGCTGAACCTGGCGAAGAACGGGGTGGCGGACTACATCCTCACCGGCCAGTGGTCCAAGAAAGCGGCCAAGGAGGCGGAGAAGTATGTGAAGGTGAATGTCATTGCTTCCAGTGCCGACAAGACCTTCTCCTACATTCCTGACTGCTCGGATCTTCCGGTCAGCGAGGACGCGGATTATGTGTATATCTGCGAGAACAATACGATTTACGGAACGAAATATAAGACCCTCCCCAACACCAAGGGGAAGGATCTGGTGGCGGACGTGTCCTCGTGCTTCCTGTCGGAGAAGCATGACGTAAAGAAATACGGCATCCTCTGGGGCGGCGTGCAGAAGAACGTTGGCCCGGCCGGCTGCTCGATCGCCATCATCCGTGACGATCTGATCCGCGAGGACATCAATCCGATGACTCCGGTGATGATGAATTACAAGGTCACAGCGGACAATCACTCGCTGTACAATACGCCGCCCTGCTATACCATTTATATCTGCGGCATGGTGTTCCAGTGGCTGAAGCGGATGGGCGGTCTGGATGAGATGCATCGCCGGAATCTGGAGAAGGCAGCAATCCTGTACGATTATCTGGATGGCAGCGATTTCTTCCATGGTACTGTGACGAACAAAGAGGACCGTTCGATCATGAACGTTCCCTTTGTCATCGGCGACAAGGATCTGGAGAAGAAGTTTATCCAGGAGGCGAAGGAAGCCGGTCTGGTGAATCTGGGCGGTCACCGTACGGTCGGCGGCATGCGTGCCAGCATCTACAACGCCATGCCGAAAGCCGGTGTGGAGAAGCTGGTCGACTTCATGGAGCAGTTCGAGAAGGCCAATCGCTGAGAAAAGGACGCTTCACAGCGGAAATATAGAATAAACGGTTTTGGCGGGCCCGGTTTCGCTGAGATTCATGGCAAATAAAACAGGCGGGAAGTGCATTGATGAGAATGTGCTTCCCGCCTTTCCCTGTGTACAGAACTGTGTTTGTCTAGTGAAGAAGATGCGCCAGGGTGGAGACGACATCGCCGTTGTCGTCGGTCTGCCCCTCGATCTTTTCACGCACCACGCCGCTGATGAAGACGATGTCCTTGCCGCTGTTCCAGACCAGTTCGCCGACCTTGCCGATGTTCTTCTGCAGCTGACGGGGGGTCAGGAAGAGAACATTGCGGCGGGAATTCAGCTTCTTTGCCGCATAGGCTGCGACGCCGGGCCATTCCAGCTCATCCGACATGGTGCCGTCGCTGAAAAGCTCCAGATTCGCGGTGAGCTGAGAGATAACCTCCTCGCTCGTGCAATGCGTCAGGATTGCCTTGACGCGCTCGCGGTAGGCGTTGGGGCCGGCGGAGGTCCGCTCCCGGGCCAGAGACAGGGCGATCGTCGCACTGGCCGAGGTCAGGTTGTAGGAGAACAGATAATAGGGTTCCTGACCGATCTTGATGCCGTTGACGTAGATCTCACCGTAGCTTCCCGTCTTGGGATAGACTTCGCCGTAGCGGGTCACTTCCAGCGGTTCTGTGCCCTGATAGTGCAGGAACATCTTTTTGGCCGAAGTGATGTCACGCTCTGAGACACCCCGGAGGATGAATTCCGTCCCCACGAAATGTTCGTCCACGGGCTTGTCGACCAGAGCCAGGATCGTGCTGACGCCCTCGAAACCGTACTTGTTCGTGCGCAGGAACGTGATGTGGCTCCATTTGGAATCGATGGACATCTCTACCCCGAAGCGGTCAAAGACGCCGATGGCCTCCTTCAGCCCCAGACCGGGGGTATAGCCGCGATAGTCGAAAGCGGAGCTTTTCTCTT
>JAJQCL010000061.1:0-512 GCA_021202715.1 Lachnospiraceae bacterium | reverse complement strand
CTCTTCATTTTCACTCTGTGCCAGATGCTTATAGTTCAGTCCGCGGCCGTAATCGCGGATATGCCAGGCTCCCGTCTCATCGCAGGTGATCTCAATCTCCTGCGTGTGGGTGGCTGCCTGCTCTTCCAGCGCGTTGGCCAGGATCTCTTTCACAGCCTGCGCGACGTTCCATCCGGTGGGAGCCTTGCCGATGTTCAGGTCGAATTTTTTCATAAAGGAAATCCTCCTCGCTGTTTTGACGTAAAAGCGGGGGACTGTCGGATTTGTTTTCTGCGTAAAATGTCTCCCCGCTTTTGAAGTATTTTATCATGTGAGAATGAAAAAATAAAGAGAAAAAAGCAAAAAAGACTGTTAAATTTCAGACTTTTACGAGGCTTTTTGCGGAAAGAAGAGATGATAAGAGGCGAAGAAAGCCTGATAAAGAAGGGCAGCAGAGCTGTTGAGAATCATTTTCAATAACTTTGTCACTCTTTTCTTGCAAAAAACAGAGAATAGCCTATACTGGTTAGTGA
>JAJQCL010000259.1:4349-9287 GCA_021202715.1 Lachnospiraceae bacterium | reverse complement strand
CTTGCCAAACGCGACCCCGCGTTATTTTTACAGAGATACACGCCGCCGGTATTGATCGACGAAATCCAGTATGCGACAGAACTTTTGCCTTATATCAAAATGAGTGTGGATCGCTCCAGGACAAAAGGTGACTTCTGGATCACGGGTTCACAGGTTTTTCGGCTGATGCAGAATGTGAGTGAAAGTCTTGCAGGACGGGTTGGTATCGTAAATCTGTTGGGATTGTCAGACGCAGAGATTTATCAGGAGCCAAGCCGTCCGTTTCAGACGGATTCGACCTGTTTAATGAGCCGCTTATCCGAACGGACGCCAAAGGGGTTAAACGATATTTATGCCAGGATTTTTAAGGGATCCATGCCGGAACTTTACGCGGATGAGAAAATAGACTGGGGAACCTATTACCGCTCCTATGTAGATACTTATTTACAGAGAGATATCCGTGACCTCGCGCAGGTCGCGGATGAGATGCAGTTCTATAATTTTATGACAATTGTTGCTGCGCATACCTCGAAACCGGTTGTCTATGAAGAGCTGGCAGCTGCTGCCGGTATTTCTGCGCCGACTGCAAAAAAATGGCTTTCTATTCTCGTATCATCACACACGATTGCTCTGGTACAGCCCTACCATAACAATGCATTGAAACGTGTCGTAAAAATGCCGCTCCTCCATTTTCTGGATACAGGTCTGGCAGCTTATCTGTTAAAATGGGGAAATCCCGAAGCCCTGGAGCGAGGCGCGATGTCCGGAGCTTTCTTTGAGAGTTATGTGTTTTCAGAAATATATAAAAGCTATCTCAATGCCGGGAAGGAACCTCCTGTCTACTATTACAGAGATAAGGATCAGAAAGAAATCGATCTGCTGATTTATCAAAACGGAACCCTCTTTCCAATAGAAATCAAAAAAGCGGCCTCTCCCGGCCGGACTGCCATCCGGAATTTCCGTGTATTAGAACCCGTAACGCGCGAATCATCTTTTGAGGGATTGGCAGGCCTGAAAACAGAAATAGGAACAGGAAGCGTCATTTGCATGGCAAATGATCTGCTCCCTGTTGATGAAAAAAACTGGTATGTGCCGGCATGGCTGGTCTGAGGAATCATCAATGTGTCGCTCTTTCGCGGAAGGAATTTCCCTAATCGTTGATTATCCAGGCCTTGCGTGGCGCAGCCTGATGGATGTATAATCAGAACAGGAATGCCCCGGAAAGGAGCTGCGCATGGCAAATCTGACGATTGAGGAGATTCTGGATCAGGTGGAGCTTCTGTGCCGTAAGTATCAGGTTGAGCATCTGTACCTGTTTGGTTCGCGGGCAAACGGCACAGCGACTGAGACCAGTGACATTGATATCATCATTAAGGGCGGCGTTCGGATTTTCGACCTGAAGGAAGAGATCGACAGAATTCCGACACTGAAAAAAATTGACGTCTTTGAGTATGATCAATGCAGGAACAGCTATCTGAGGGAGGAGATGGACAGTTATGGACGCAAAATTTACTAACCGATATAACAGCTATTGCAGCAGTCTGTCCTCGCTGGAAAAAGCGCTCACAAGGGATCCTGCCGATGAGTTTGTGCTGAGCGGTACGGTTCAGAAATTCAGCCTGACCTTTGACATTTCCTGGAAGGTGATGAAGGATATTCTGGTGAAATATCATAAAATTCAGAGCTTTGCTGCGGGGTCTCCGCGTGAGACGCTTCGGACTGCCTACAGCGTGCAGTTGATTTCGGACGATGCGTGGATGAACATGCTGAATATGCGAAATGAACTTTCCCATGACTACGACGGCAGTATGGCACGGGATTGCTTCGATACGATTGTCCATGATTATATTCCTCTGTTCCAACAGTTCAGGGCGAAAGCGGGAACGTTTATGGAGCAGATATAAAAGTTCAGGAAATAAGACTACGTACAGGGAAGGGGCACTTCTATTGTGGAATTGCCCCTTCCCTGAAACTGCGGATGTCTTCGGACGACTTGTTTTATGTGTAATTGCATATTACTGTGCCAGCGGGAACGTCTCGTTCTGCGGACAATCTTGCTGTTCAGCCGTATTGCCCGGTTCCTCCGCACGATTTATTTCCGCTGCCCGCTCTTCCTTGGCCCGCTCGTTCATGATGAGCATCTGCAGGCGGTTTTCGACGTTGGCGAAGCTGACGTCGGGGTCGTAGTCCAGCGGCAGGACCTGTGCGTCCGGATAGAGCTCCTTGATCTTCTTGCTGACGCCGCGGCCGACGACATGGTTGGGCAGGCAGCCGAAGGGGCCGAGGATAACGAAGTTGCGGCAGCCCTTTCTGGCGTGGTGCAGGATCTCGCCGGGGATCAGGATGCCTTCACCGGCGTCGAAGGTGCGGTCAATGATCGGGTCGCTTTCGGCGGCGATCTCCGGCAGACGGGCCGCCCGCGTATAGAGCGGGTGGGCTTTGGCAATGGAGTCCGTTACATCGTGGGCGATATCGAAGATCTTGTCTGCCAGCCGGAACCAGGCCTTCTGTGTGAAGGGCTTCTTCACATGATAATTCTGCACCTGAGAATCCTGGTAGAAATAGGTTTTCTGGATGACATCTGCCATACGGGCCTCGATGATCTCGAAGCCGTTGCGCTCCAGATAGTCCTCGATGTCGTGATTGGAGCCCGGATGGAAATTCAGCAGATACTCGCCGACAATGAGGACCGTGGGACGCGGCTGGCTGCGGTCGTAGGACACGGCCTTCATGATGTCGATGCCGCGGGCAAAACCGGCGCGCAGACCGTGCAGGCCATGGTTTTCCAGTCCGTCGATCAAGGCGTCCATGGCCTCTTCAAAGGCCTGGTTCGCGCTTCCCGATACAGTCTCGTAGGGGCGCATCTTCCGCAGCAGCTCCTCCAGCACGTCGATCATCGGCAGTGCGAAGGCGATGCGGGCGGCGGACATCATGCTCATGCGGAAGCCGGGGTGCAGGTCATGGTAATCCACATCATCATTCGTGAGAATGGGGACGTGCGTGTACCCGGCGTCGTCCAGAGCCTTGCGCAGAAGAGCGCTGTAGTGCGTCAGGCGGCAGTCGCCGATGTATTTGCCCATGCCGATGGCCACGTCCTGCTCGTCGTATTTGCCGCTTTCCAGGGCAGCCAGCGCTTCGCCGATGACGATCTGAGCCGGGAAGCAGATGTCGTTGTGGACATACTGCTTGCCCAGACGGATGGCTTCTTCGCGTCCGATCGGGAGAGCGACCGCGCGGACATGCTGTCCGGCCATCGCCGCCGACATGACGCGGGCGAAGGCGTGGGAGGTGTTGGGAACCAGGACGATCTTTTCCTTTACGCCCTGTTTTGTGAGCTTGACCGGATAAGGGTCTCCCAGAGGATGCACCTGCGCCGCGCGCTGCTTGTCCCGCCGCATGGCGACGGTCTCGACAAAGGAACGGACGCGGATACGCAACGGTCCCTGAATGTCGCTCTCATCGAGCTTCAGCACCAGAGGCGTCTTGCCGGAGATCTCCTTCATCATGCGGATGATCTCATCGGACAGGTAGGCATCGTGGCCGCAGCCGAAGCTGACGATCTGTACATATTCCAGATGCGGATTCCCGGCGGCCAGGATCGCCGTGGAGAGCATCCGCGCGTGGAAATTGTTGACGACGTCCAGACGGCTGTGGGAGAGATCGACCTCCTCCGCGCCGGGGACAGAGTCCGCCGTCAGCACGGGGATGCCCATGGATGTAAACATCTCCGGCAGATCGTGGTTCACCAGAGCGTCGTTCTGGTAGGGGCGGGAGGCCAGGACGACGGCGTAGGTATCTTTCTTCGTCACATCATCCAGAACAGCCTTCCCCGCCGCCTTCAGTGTGCGGTGGAAGGAATCCTGCGCCGCGTCGGCGGCCCGGATGGCCGCGCGGGTGGTTTCGGGAGCGATATCAAATGTATTCTGTATGTACTGTGTCAGCTGACGGTCCCGATCCTCCGGCGCATACCAGTGGAAGAGAGGCGCGTCATAGGGGATGTCCCAGCGCTTCTCCGGGTCGTCCGAGTTGCGCACGACGATGGGGTAGCCCTTCACGACGGCGCACATGGAGACGCTGGTCTTCTCGGTATTCTCCGGGGCGACAGTGGTGATCGAGGGCATGAAGATCCGATCCACGCCGTGCTTTACCAGATTGCGGATGTGACCGTGTACCAGCTTCGCGGGGAAGCAGATGGTGTCAGAGGTCACGGCGGAGAGACCATTTTCGTAGATCTTCCGCGTGCTGGGGTCGGAGAGACGCACGGTAAATCCCAGGGAGCGCCAGAAGGTCGTCCAGAAGGGCGCGGTTTCCCAGAAGGCGAGCACCCGGGGGATGCCGATGGTGACATTCTGCTCCGGCAGGAGCTGCGGCGCTTCGTAATCCTGAAAGAGCAGCTGCTCGCGGAGACGGAACAGGTTGGGCACAGCGTCCTTGTTTTCCTGTGTCTTTTTTAACTGTGCCCGCACGGCGTCCGTCTTCGGATCGCCGAGGATCTCACCCCGCTCGCAGCGGTTGTTGGTCACCCAGGACTTGCCGCCCGGGAAGGTGACGATGGTACGCTTGCAGTGGTTGGCGCAGAAGGGGCAGGGAGAGTTGGATTCCTGTGTATAAGTAAAATCATCCAGCGCATCCAGTCCGAGGAAAGTTTTCTTCCCGCCTCCGGCGGCCTGGCAGCGCTCCTTCGTGAGCAGGGCCACGCCGATGGCGCCCATGATTCCCGGGTAGGGAGCGCGGACGACCTCGCGGCCGGTATACTGCTCCAGAGCCCGCAGCACGGCGTCATTCTGGAAGGTTCCGCCCTGGACGACGATCTTATCCCCCAGGCTGTCCAGATTGGAGATGCGGATGACCTTGGTGAAAACATTTTCGATGATGGAGCGGCACAGTCCGGCCATGATGTCCGGCGGCGTCTTGCCGTTTCGCTGCTCGGTGACGATGCTGCTGTTCATGAAAACGGTG
>JAJQCL010000259.1:2130-4339 GCA_021202715.1 Lachnospiraceae bacterium | reverse complement strand
CGGGCGACTGGGAGGAGAAGGCTGAGGAAGCGATCTCCTTGACGGGAATCTGCAAATTGGCGGCAAAATTCTCCAGGAAGGAGCCGCAGCCGGAGGAACAGGCCTCGTTGACGACGATGTTGGTGATGATGCCGTGATCGAGCCAGATGGCTTTCATGTCCTGCCCGCCGATATCCAGGATAAATGTCGCATCGTCGACGTATTTCTCTGCGGCCCGGGCGTGGGCCACGGTCTCCACGACATGACATTCGGTCTCGAAAGCCCTGGAGAAGAGCAGCTCTCCATAGCCGGTCGTGCCCACGGCCAGGATGTTCAGCATGGCGCCAGCCTTCCGGTAGCGGTCGCGCAGGGCGATCAGGGCGTCGCGGGCCACGATCAGGGGATCGCCCTGGTTAGGCGCATAGAAGGAATCGAGGATATTTTCCTTCTCGTCCATCAGGACGAATTTTGTGGTGGTGCTGCCGGAGTCGATGCCCAGATAAGCGCGCACGGTTTCCCCGGTCTGCGGCGCGTAGGAGGGCGTCGGCGGCAGATGATGGCGGGTCAGGAAAGCCTCGCGTTCCTCCTTGGAAGCGAAGAAAGGCTTGCCCTCCCGGGCATCTTCGGTGTCGCTGTGAATCCGGCCTGCGCGCAGGATCTCCAGGACCGCTGCGATATCGACGGGCGTCTGCTCTTCGCGGAACATGGTGACCAGAGAGAGCGCCGCGCCATAAGCGATCAGGATCTCCGGATGATCGGGGACGACCGCTTCCTCCGGGGAGAGGGAGAGCCGTTCAGAGAACACGCGCACGAGGGTTGGATTGAAGGTCAGCGGGCCGCCCTCGAAGACGACCGGCTTCTCGATGTCCAGCCCCTGGGCCAGGCCGCCGATGGTCTGCTTGGCGATGGCGTGGAAAGCGGAGAGAGCCAGGTTCTCCTTGGAGACGCCCTGATTTAACAGCGGCTGGATATCCGTCTTCGCATAGACGCCGCAGCGCCCGGAGATATCGTAGACGCAGTTCCCCCGGGCGGCCAGCGCGTCAAATTCCTCGATCGGTACCTTGAGGATGGAAGCAACCTCATCGATGAAGGCGCCGGTTCCGCCGGCGCAGCTGCCGTTCATCCGCATATCAGCCACGTTCAGGTCGCCGGTTGCCGTGTCCTCGCGGAAGAAGATCATCTTCGCGTCCTGTCCGCCCAGCTCGATGGCCGTGCGGACGTGGTGGTATTTCTCCCGCAGAGCGATGGAGTTGGCCACCACCTCCTGGATATAGGGGACCTGCAGGCTTTCGGCGATGAACTTGGCGCCGGAACCAGTCAGGGCCAGCCGCAGGGGCTGGCCGGGAAAATGTTCTGTGACGGCATGCAGCGCGTTCAGGACGCTGCGGACCTGCGCGGCATTATGCCTCTTGTATTCGGAATAGAGGATCTGGTGGTCCTCCTCCTGCAGCACGACCACCTTCGTGGTCGTGCTGCCAACATCGACTCCGACAAGGAGCGGCTGCTGGGATGTGTAGTTCTGTGACATTGTAAAAAACCTGCCTTTGGGCCGCCGCATTCCGCAGGAGACGGCGGATTTCTCTTTATTTGTCTTTAATGTATTTCGTTTGTGAAGATATCCTTCGCGTGACCTGCACCGGAAATATTCTTCGGGAGGAGACGCGTAATAGACTATAACATTGATATTTGTGAAAAGCAAGCGGACAGGAAATGGTTTATGAAAACTTAACAGGTTGTTTCGTTTAAAAGGAATTATTACCGCATAAACATCCGTACCAGCTTCTCCGCTGCCGCCGTATAGGGCTGGTAGCGCAGAGGCAGGTCCATCCAGGTCTTTTTGTCGACGATGCTCTTCGTGTGGGAGAAGGTCTCGAAACCGGCCCGACCGTGATAGGAGCCCATGCCGCTCTCTCCGAAACCGCCGAAGCCCATCTCACTGGTTGCCAGGTGGATGATGGTATCGTTGATGCAGCCGCCGCCGAAGCCGACGGAAGAGGTGACCTTCTCCGCGACGCTCTTCTTTCCTGTAAAAATATACAGCGCCAGAGGATGGGGGCGGGCGTTGATCTGCCCGATGGCCTCATCCAGAGATTCATAGGTCAGGACCGGCAGCACCGGCCCGAAGATCTCCTCACCCATGACCGCGTCGGAGAAGGTGACGCCATCCATCACCGTGGGCGCGATGCGCAGGCTTCCCGGGTCTGACGCGCCGCCGGCGATCACCTGTTCA
>JAJQCL010000259.1:1588-2120 GCA_021202715.1 Lachnospiraceae bacterium | reverse complement strand
TGTCCGGGTCGATGAGACCGAGGAGACGCCGAAAATGTTTTTCATTGATGATCTTCCCGTAGTCGGGGTTCTCCAGTGGCTGCTCGCCGAACTGGCGCGTGATCTCGCGGCGGATCTCCCGCAGCAGCGGTTCCCTGATGGAGGCGTCGCAGAACACATAGTCGGGCGCGACACAGGTCTGCCCGCAGTTTAAATATTTCCCGAAGACGATGCGCCGTGCGGCCAGCTTCAGGTTGGCGCTCTTTTCTACGATGCAGGGGCTTTTTCCGCCCAGCTCCAGGGTCACCGGCGTCAGATGCTCACTGGCGCAGCGCATGACTTCCTGGCCGACCGTGGGGCTGCCGGTGAAGAAGATGTAATCAAAATGCTCGTGGAGCAGGGTCGTGTTCTCCGCCCGCCCGCCGGTGACTGTGGCCACATACTCCGGCGGAAAGCATTCGGAGAGGATCTGCCCGATGACGGCGCTGGTGTGCGGGGAGTAGGCGCTGGGCTTCACCACGGCCGTATTTCCTGCGGCCAGGGCGTCTACCAG
>JAJQCL010000259.1:915-1578 GCA_021202715.1 Lachnospiraceae bacterium | reverse complement strand
AGCCAGCTGGAAGGGGTAATTCCAGGGGCTGAGGATGAGAACGTCGCCGTGAGGGGACGGCTTCTTATAGCTGTGGGCGTGGAATTGCGCCAGCGGCGTATAGACAGTCTTCTCCTTCGCATACGAGCGGATATGGCGGAGCATATAGGAGATCTCACTCAGCACGATGCCCGTTTCGCACATATAGCTCTCGAAAGCGCTTTTTCCCAGATCGGCCTTCACGGCTTCATTGATCTGAGATTCGTGCTTTATAATGGATGCCTGCAGCTTTCGCAGACTGTGAATCCGCTCCTCGACAGGGAGGGTGGCGCCGGTAGCAAAATAAGCTCTCTGCCGTTCGACGATCTGTCGGATTTCTTCTGCATTCATGGACTGACTCCCTTCTGATCATTTCTCCATAAGAATCTCATAAAATGTCTCCAGTTCCCGCGCGTTCATGAGAACCGGTACAGGATAGAGCGGATTGGCTTCCCTGTCGGCGTGGCGGGCCAGCCGGGGGATGTCCTCCTCGCGGATCTCCGGGATGGTGTCGCCGATGCCGAAGCGTCCTTTCATTTCCTGAATTGCTTCAATAAAGAGACGGGCGGCTTCATCATCGGGCGTTGCTTCATCTACCAGACCGGCAGCGATGGCCAGCCGGTGCAGCTTTCCGTGGATGCTGTC
>JAJQCL010000259.1:0-905 GCA_021202715.1 Lachnospiraceae bacterium | reverse complement strand
GCTTCAAGAACGAAGGGGAGCAGGACGGCATTGGCCAGACCGTGGGGAACGTTGTAGGCGCCGCCCAGCGAGTGGGCCACGGCGTGAACATAGCCGACATAGGATTCCGTAAAAGCACAGCCCGCGTAGTAGGAGGCACGCAGCATATTCCGCCGGGCGACCAGGTCGCTGCCGTCCTCGTAGGCCGCGTCCAGGTTCTGGAAAATGAGCTTCACGGCCTGCAGGGCGTATTTGCGCGTCTCCCGGGTGGTGGAACCTCCGATATAGGCTTCCACCGCATGGGTCAGCGCGTCCATGCCGGTCGTGGCTGTGATGAAGGGAGGCAGACTGATCGTTACTTTGGGATCCAGCACCGCGTAGCGGGGGATCAGGGGAAAATCATTGATCACATATTTGTGCCGCGTCTCATCGTCGGTAATGACGGCGGCCAGGGTCGTCTCGCTTCCCGTACCGGCCGTGGTGGGGATAGCGATGAGCGTGGGAAGCTTCTTATGGATCCTCAGAATTCCCTTCATCTGCTCCAGAGACTGGTGCGGCTTGGCAATGCGGGCGGCCGTCGCTTTGGCACAGTCCATGCTGGAGCCGCCGCCGAAGCCGATGAGGGCGCTGCAGCCGTGTTCCAGATAGAGCTGGCGCGCTTCCTCCACATTGGCGGTGGTGGGATTGGCGACGGTCTTGTCATAGACGATGCATTCGATCTGATTCTCCGCCAGGATCTGTTCCAGACGATCCGTCAGCCCCAGACTGCGGATGCCGGCGTCGGTGATCAGGAGCACGCAGTCGCAGGAGAGTCCGTGCAGGACGGCCGGGATATTTTTCAGGCTGCCGATGATGGCGGGCTGGCGGTAGGGCAGGATCGGAATGGCGTATTTCAGCACGGTCTGGAAGATTCGGCAGTACGCCTT
>JAJQCL010000103.1 GCA_021202715.1 Lachnospiraceae bacterium | reverse complement strand
TTCCTGATTCTGGCACATCCCGTTTTCGAAAAAACGATTCCCCGGTTCTACCATATTTCATGACCCGCAGCCGGATCATCCCCTCGCTTAGATGAATGATAATAAAAATGAAGGCGTATGGAAGCTTGATTATTTCCACGCGCCCTTGCATTTTTATTATAGTTCTCTTTTCACTGTTTGTCTACCTGTTTTTTAATTTTCTTAAGTTTTTTGGCAGGTACGTGAAAAAATCATCAATTTATAATATGCAAAACGAACGAAAATTCAGTTCCTTGAACTTCATAGTCTCCTGCGAGGCCATACGCCTTTTATATTATCAGGCAGCGCCGGCATCGATACTGTACGAAGGTTTTACTTCCTGATCACGTCCGTATTCCCGCGTCAGACCACTGTCTCGCCAGATGTTAATAGAATACATTCTATACATCTGTTTGTCAATAGTTTTCTGAAATTATCGCATTTTTTTGCCGCAGCAGAGTTTATTCTCAGCTTACAGTTCCAGCAGCTCATGTGTAGCCGGCGTAAGTATCTCATACCCGCTCTCCGTGATGAGACCCTGATCTTCGACACGCACGCCTCCCCAGCCCGGTATATAGATCCCCGGTTCCACCGTCAGCACATGGTTCACCGCCAGTTCATTCTTCCAGGTGGGTCCGAGCATGGGGATTTCATGAACAAACAGTCCCACGCTGTGGCCGATCCCGCTGTAATGATACGGCATATATTCCGTACCCCGAATAGCTTCCAGAGAAGCCTCATAGCATTCCGCTCCCGTAACCCCCGGCCGAATGTACGCCTCGGTGTCCTCCGTCATCCGTCGGCAGAGGCCATAGACCTCCTTCTGTCTCGCGTCCGCTTTCCCGACGACCAGCGTCCGGGTCATATCCGACAGGTAGCCATGATACTGGCAGCCGTAATCCATCAGCACAAAATCGCCATACTCCAGCGACCTGGCGCCGGGGATTCCATGCAGCAGGGACGTCCGCGCGCCGAAGAGCACGATGCCCCCGTAAGGCTTGGTGTCTGCTCCCTCCATCACCATGTAGTGTATCAGCCGGGAAGCAATCTCCTTCTCCGTGACTCCCACACGCAGATCCTTCACGATCCGCTCGAAGGCCCGTGAAGCGATATCACAGGAAATCCGCAGATTCTGAACCTCCTCCGGAGTCTTCACTGCCCGCAGCTCCTCGATGACATTCACCGTAGGAACCAGCTCTGCCGTGAGCTCCTCCTGCAGAGAATGCCAGATCTCATAGGTCAGATAATCAGCCTCAAATCCGATCGCCTTTACCTGATCCTGCCGGGCCAGGGCCGCAATCGCCTTCCCCGTGCTGTAACCGTATTCATTCCGCCAGTCCACCGTCGGATAGTCCGGGCATTCCAGCGATGCCTGCTCCGTATACCGGGGATCTGTGATCATATACTTCCCCCGCCGGGTGATAAACAGGGAGGAATCCGCTCCGGTAAATCCGCTGATACAGCGGACATTGGGCTCCTTTGCAATATAGAACCCGTCCAGATGCAGCTCCTCCATACATGCTCTCAGCTGTTCCAGTCGATTCATCTCTCCTCGCTCCTTCAATCTATCCTTTGTCTATCGTGAGGCCATGACCGCCTCAATCTCCTCGATGCTGCGCGGGATGGATGCCGTCAGGTTCTCACAGCCGTCCTCCGTCACCAGGCAGTTGTCCTCCAGACGGAAGCCGATGCCCCACTCTTCACAGTAGATACCGATATCCACACAGAACACCATCCCCGGCTGTACGGTTTCCGCCTCAACGAGGTCATGAACATCGTACCCCACATGATGCGCACCGCCGTGCCAGATGTATTTCCCTACATCCTCGTAGCGGTTGCAGAGACCGATCGCCTTCAGCTGCGTGAAGTTATACTCCCGCGCCAGCCGGTCCACATCCGCCATGGGCATCCCCGGGCGGATGATCGAGAACATATGCTGAGAGGTATTATAGGCGCAGGTGTACAGAAGCCTCTGCTTCTCAGAGAACTTCCCGTTGCAGGGCCAGCCGCGGGACACGTCGTTAAAGAGATTGTCATACTTTGCCCCCACATCGTTGAGGATCATGTCCCCATCCTTCGCCTGACCGGTATATGCATAATAATGAATACAGAAATTATTCTCCCCCGCGGAGATAATACTGGGGAAGGCCGGCGTCAGCACACCGTGCTGTGCCAGCGCGTAGTCAAATTCCGCCTTGTACTGATATTCGTACATACCGGGCTTCGAAGCGCGCATCATGGCCACGATCCCGGCCCGGGTGATCTTCACCGCCTCGCGGATTGCTTCGATCTCGCAGGGCTGTTTGATGCTTCTCTGCCGCCGCAGTTGAGGCGTCAGATCCAGGATTTTAACAAAAGGATAGGTGCGGCGCATCCGCTCTGCCATCCGGAACGCCTCCGTATCTTCATCCTCCGCCTCACACTTGTACAGATCCAGCGCCGCTGTATCAATATGGCCGCTGCTCATCTCGCGGTGCAGACAGTGTTCAAATTCCGAAAGAAATTTGATTTCCTCCACACCGGACTGCGCCCGGACCTCGTCCGGTTTCATCCGCACGCCGGTCCAGCGCTCCGCCAGAGCATCCGGCGGCAGAATAAACAGCCGCTCGCGGACTTCCCCGCGGTCTTTTACCGCCATAAGGATATAATTCTCCCCTTCCAGCCCTGTCAGATACAGGAAATTGCGATTCGCATAAAATGGGTATTTTTCATCCGATGTCTTTCTCGGCGCATGACCGGAAAATACCAGCGCGATCGTGCCGTCCGCAAGGCTCTCGTACAGTGTTCTGCGATTTCCCTGATGAAATGTTTTCTCCATGTCGTCCCCTCCTAATATCCATTTCAGCAGAACCACGTTCTGTATCATGTACTAGACCGTGGTCTAATCTGTTTCACATATCTTATACTTTTCACTCGGACTTGTCAATATATTATTTCATATAGTCGTATTTTTTTGTTTTAGTTTTGTGTTTTGGTGAAAATTTAAGTTCATTTGCAGATCTTTATCGAAATAATTTTCAGCAAAGAACCTGTTCCCGACAGAAAGAACATCCGTAGGATGCGCTTTGCGCATCCGCCGGAAACTGTTTGTCATATAGTGAAACCTTCCTATATGGTAAAAGGCCGTAAAGACGAATCCTGACATTCGCTTCACAGCCTCCGATCATCTTTTCATCTCTCACCGCCGAAAATAAACGTGATAGGCTTCCCGGTCTACCCGGTGGAGCGGAATCATCCGCATCCCTCCCGCGATAAATTCCATCGGCTTCGTTCCCCGTTTCACCTTCATAGGATCCGGCGCCTTCCGGAATGTCCTGTCATCCGAAAGTCCGGCCAGAATCCAGGGACCGTACGCCAGATTCACATAATTTGCATCCGTGGGAACCTCCACCCGCCGCAGCGTCATCGGCAGTATCTGACGGATCTCTTCCCCGCGTCTCAGGGGCTCGAACTCGCAATAGCCAGGCCGGAGAGGCGGACTCTCCCGGTGGACTCCGTTTCGTTCTGCCGCGAAATCCTCCGCGGCCCAGGCCGGAACGCGCACCCGCAGTTTCTTCGTCATATCGGCTTCAGCCCGCACCGTGACCTCTCCCTGCTCCGTGGTGCGCAGCGTCAGGGCTGTCTCCCCGGACAGAGCCGAGTCGATCAGAAGATTCACGTAGACAGCTTCCGCGTCCTGCGCGTATATATTTTCCATATAGCGGAAGCGGCTCTCCAGCCCTGTTCCCCGACAGCAGGTATTCTCCGTCGTCGAATATTCCTTCACCCCGCCAGGCTCCAAAGGCAGGAAATAGGTCGTGCCGCCATCCACCGCGTGGCTGGCCGAGGTCAGGATATGATTGCCGAGTGTATTCTCATAATAATCCATCATGGCGCCGTCCATCACATAAGGGAACAGCTGTCCTGTCAGCCGCAGCATGTTGTAGCTGGCGCAGCTCTCCGCAGCGCGGTCTGTGAGATAGGAGGTCGTCGTACCCGTCCGGTGAAACATTTCCGTCTCGCCGACACCGCCGATACAGTAAGCATGGCCGCCGGTGACAATCTCCCAGAAATTCTTCCCGATCTGCCAGTAGGCCTCTTCCCCGGTGGTCCGATACATCTCCATCGCGCCGAGGATCTGCGGGATATGCTGGTTGGCGTGCATATCCTCCAGAGTATCGCAGTTCTCCTGCATCGGATAGAACAGCTTCTCATTATCAAAATACCCGGCCGCCTCCAGATGATCTTCTTTCCCTGTCAGGCGGTACAGACGCACCATACTCCCCTGCATACCGCCGCTCTCTCCGGCGATATACATGGACCACATAGCGGCCCGGGTCTCCGCAGACAGACGGGACAGACGGGCATAGACCCAGTCGCCCATCTTCGCGGCGATCTCCAGCGCCTGTTCATTTCCGGTCAGTTCCCTGCAGTCCAGCAGTCCGGCAAGAATCTTATCCAAGGTATAGTAAGGAGCCCAGATCTCCGGATAACGGGTGTACTGCTCCAGCAAACTGTTCTTCTGAGTAGGCGCTTAAGAACCCTGGATGTGTCTGTCCCGAGGCGGCAAAGGCCTCCTGACACTGCGCCAACCCTTCCACCAATATCGTACACTTCTCAAGGAATACTTCCTCTTCGGTCGCGGCCCAGGCCAAAGACAGCCCTGACAGCGTATGCCCGGTGATATGGCCACGCAGCTTGCAGCTCTCCTCCTCCCAGCCGGTCATCGGCAGAGCCTCTCCGGTGGGAAGCCCCGCGGCCCGACAAAAATTATAGAGAAGGCGATCGCAGTCCACTGACCGCAGAAACTCTGTCATCCGGCGCTGATGGTCATAGTACGGCGTACCGGGCAGCAGACGAACCTGATGAAGCGGAAAATACTCCGCCTGCCGTTGCGGACCCTGCACCGATTTTTCCTCTGTCAGGCAGTGAATCTCCGCTTCCGCCGGGAGTTCCGTGCCCTCCACAGTTCCCCGTACATGACGCACAGACTTCATCCCGGAGGAACGATCTGTCCCGGACGACACTCCCTCTTCTCCGGAAGGGTAAGCAACTTTTTCCGCCTCTGTCCGCGGCACATCGCCTGTCACATCTGCATCGATCGCTTCCCATGTCACCGGCAGCGTCATCTGCCGCCCGTCAGAGCACCGGGCAATGACTACAGAGGGCAGATGCACGGGCTGCCCGGGAACCGCGTTCACACGAACCGTACGTATCTCCTCCACCCGGCTCTCCTTCTTCTCCTGAAGGACGGTAGCCGGGAAGCTTCTTTCTGCCCGCCTGCCTTCCAGGGAAGCGGTCACCGTCAGTGTCAGTTCCCGGTTTCCCTGGCCGGAAAGCGGACGATGCACTGTCCCGTCATCCTCAATGAAGCGCGGTTCACTGCTCCTCCAGGTAAAGCAGGATCCTCCGTGTCCCTGTACGGGCAGAATCAGATCCGCCTCCACCGTATTGAGATTTCCAATATAAATCGCTTCCAGATCCTCCCGCAGGACCTGATCCATCATCTGTTCTGTCATCCCTCTTATTCCTCGCTCATAATCATTTCAGGAAACGTTTATCAATCACCCTCAATCCTGTTCCCGCAAATGTTCCATTTCCTCCAGCCAGATCCTGCCGCAGGCGTCGCTGGGCATGCGCAGATCGCCCCGCGGCGAGACAGCCACGGAACCGACACGGGGGCCGTCGGGCAGACAGGAAGGCTTGAACTGCTGGGCGAAGAAACGGCGGTAGAAGATGCGCATCCATTTCCAGATTGTCCCTGCGTCAAAGGTCCCCTCAAAGGTGCGCAGCGCCAGGCGATAGATTTTTCGCGGCGGGAAGCCGAAACGCAGCATATAATATAGGAAGAAATCATGAAGCTCATACGGACCCACCAGGTCTTCGGTCTTCTGCGAGATTTTCCCATCCTCGGGAGGAAGCAATTCGGGGCTCACCGGGGTATCGAGAACGTCCTGCAGCGTGGCCGCCAGCGCCTCATCCCCACAGGTATCCGCATAGCAGCGCACCAGATGGCGCACCAGCGTCTTGGGAACGCCGACGTTGACGCCGTACATGGACATATGATCTCCGTTGTAGGTCGCCCAGCCGAGCGCCAGCTCCGACATATCCCCGGTGCCGATGACCAGGCCGCCCACCTGGTTGGCGATATCCATGAGAACCTGGGTACGCTCCCGGGCCTGTCCATTCTCATAAGTCACATCGTGCACGGCCTCGTCGTGGCCGATATCCCGGAAATGCGTCCGCACGGCGTCAGCGAGAGGAATCTCCCGCAGGGTCGCTCCGGTGGCAGTTGCCATACGGCAGGCGTTCCGATAGGTGCGGTCCGTCGTGCCGAAGCAGGGCATGGTGACTGCCACAATTCCCTCCCGGGGCAGCTTCAGCCGGTCGAAAGCCCGCACCGTGACCAGAAGCGCCAGCGTGGAATCAAGGCCTCCCGAGATGCCGATGACCGCATGCTTACAACCTGTATGCGCCAGACGCTTCACCAACCCCATCGACTGGATGGAGAGAATCTCCTCACAGCGCTCCGCCCGGTCCCGCTGCCCGCCGGGCACGAAGGGTGTCTGCGGGAAAGTGCGGGTAAGCTTCGTCTCCGTCACCTTCAGTGAGAAGGTGATCGTCTCATGATTCTCATCGTCCACCGGACCAAAGCAGGTATTCCGCCGCCGCTCACTGACCAGCTTGTCGATATCAATATCACTGTAAAGGATTCCATTCTGAAAGCGGTCTGCCTCCGCCAGGAGCGCACCGTTCTCAGCAATCATATTATGACCGCTGAAGACCAGATCCTGGCTGGACTCGCCTTCTCCGGCGCTGCAGTAAATATAAGAACAGATCAGCCGCCCGGACTGTCCCGTCACCAGACTGCGGCGGTACTCTGCCTTTCCCGTCGCCTCATCGCTGGCCGAGCTGTTAACGATCACTGTCGCTCCAGCCAGGGCATGTCGGATACTGGGCGGATTGGCGCTCCAGAGATCCTCACAGACCTCCCCGGCCACGATCAGATCCGGGAAATCCTCACACTGAAAGAGCAGATTCGTCCCCAGAGGGACACCGATCTCATCGCCCTCCTCGTCGGTAATATCCACGTCGAAGGTCTCCTCGTTACCGGGCGTGAAATGCCGCTTCTCGTAAAATTCCCCATAATTGGGAATATACGTCTTGGGAACCAGCCCCAGAAGCTCCCCCCGGTTCAGCGCCGCCATACAGTTATACAGCCGCCCCTTGTGAACCCAGGGCGTCCCCACGAAGACCAGAGCATCCAGCGTTTTCGTAGCCGCCGCGACCTCCATCAGCTCATCATGCGTGCGGTCAAGCAGAAGCTTCTGCAGAAACAGGTCTCCGCAGGTATATCCGGTCATGACCAGCTCGGGAAATACCACGATCTTCGCCCCTCCTGCAACCGCCTCCTGCATGGCCGCGACAACCTGCTCCCGGTTATATACCGGGTCCGCCACTTTAATCGAGGGCGTCACCGCCGCCACTCTGACAAATCCATCCTGCATGAACCCCTCCTTTTCGGCCCAATGGCCTGTCCACACTCGCTTTATTTCTTCTTCTGCCGCACGCCGCGGGCGCCCCGGTGCGAGAGCCGGACACTGCTCCAGTCTGCCGCCTCATTTCCGGCCTGCTCGCTTCTTGCACGCGGCGAGACCTGCGAAGCCTCCTTCACCCGGTCTCCCTCCGCCAGCTGGATACCGTGTACGCCGGCGCTGGCCTTCTTCATCTCGCTGATCTCACTGACCGCAAAACGCAGCGCATAACGCTCCTCCGTCCGCAGCACCAGCTGCGTGCCGGAGAGGACTTCCACTGAAAGAACCCGATCCCCTTCCGTCAACTTCGTGGCTGCAACGGTCTTTCTCGAGGAAATAAATTCACTTCCCTCTACGACCTTCACCATACCTGCCTCCGTGACAAAGAGGAATTTTTCTGTTTCCAACTCCGAATCCGGGAAGATGCCCACGACGCGCTCGTCACGGCTGTCGTAGTTGCAGAGGTTATCCAGCGGACTCCCCTTGTCTCTCGCCCGGGCCGCCGGGATATCCGCCACCTTCAGCTGGTGCAGGCGCCCCGTATCGGTAAACAAATAGATTTTTCCCGTGTTTTTACACAAAAATACCTGTCGGTTCTCCTTACGGATCGCTTCTTCATTCCGGCTGAACACCGAGAGATCGTAGGTCTTGGCATAACCGAAGCGATCCACCGCGAACATCAGCTCCTGCTCGACGACTTCTTCCTTCACCTCATGCGCTGCCTCTGCTTCTGTGATGAGCGTACGCCGTTCCCGGCCAAAATGTTCAATCAGAGCGTCCAGTTCGCGGACGATCGTGTTGGTCATAGCCCGCGGGGAAGAAAGAATCTTCTCATACTGATCAATGAGCTTCACGGTCTTGTCATGCTCCTTATTCAGGGTGAGAATTTCCAGCCCGATCAGTTTTGACAGGCGCATCTCGAGGATCGCCGTCGCCTGACGCTCCGTGAAGTCCAGATGCTCCGCCGCTTTGCGGGATTTCTGCGATTTGAAGGTCACCTGAGAAGGGTCGCCCATCAGGCAGGCTTTCGCATCCTTCACGGTCTTGCTGCCGCGAATGATCTCAATGATCAGGTCAATGATATCGATAGCGCGGATCAGCCCTTCCTGCACCTCGGCTTTCTCCCGCTCCCTCTGCAGCAAATGTGTGTATTTGCGGGTATTCAAATCGATCTGGAAACGAATATTTTCCTGCAGGATCTGCTTTAAGCCCACAGTCTGAGGCGTTCCGTCCACGACGGCCAGCATATTGACGCCGAAGGTATCCTCCAGCCCCGTTTTCTTATAAAGGATATTTTTCACCCGCTCCGGGTCGGACCCATTTTTCAGCTCAAAGACCAGGCGGATGCCCTCCTTCGAGGACTGGTTAGAGATATCCGTCACCTCCGGCAGCTTCTTCGACTCGATGAGTGCCGCCACATCGGAGATGAATTTGGAGATGCCGCTGCCGATCATCGTATAGGGAATCTCCGAGACCACCAGACTGCGGCGGTCCGATTTGCGGCGACCCGGTTCCAGCTCCACCTTTCCGCGCAGACGAATCCGGCCCGTACCGGTCTCATAGATACTGAGCAGCTCGTCCCGGTTGATCACGATGCCCCCGGTAGGGAAATCCGGCCCCGGCAGCGTCTCCATCAGCTCCTCCGTCGTCGCGGACGGCTTCTTCAGGAGAATCTTCATCGCCTCCAGCACCTCGCGCAGGTTGTGGGTGGGAATGCTGGTGCGCATACCTACAGCGATGCCCTCGGCGCCATTTACGAGAATATTGGGAATCTTCACCGGAAGGACCACCGGTTCCTTCTCTGTCTCATCGAAATTGGGCACATAGTCCACGACGTCCTTGTCCAGATCCGCCAGGAAGGCCAGCTCCGAGAGCTCCGAGAGCCGCGCCTC
>JAJQCL010000020.1 GCA_021202715.1 Lachnospiraceae bacterium | reverse complement strand
CCGGAACGGACACGGCTTCCACGTCGGACGGCGTACTGAAGCTGGCCGTGACAACCGGCGACGGCTCGTCCTCGGATGACAAGATTCCGACGCCCTGGTACAACCGCACCTTCGCAACGAACCTGATGTTCCGCAGCCTTCTTATCGCGGACAGCACGCTGACGGAGACCAGCCCGGATCTGGCTGAGAGCGTAGAGATCAGCGATGATGCTCTGACCTACACCATCACCATGAAGGAAGGCCTGAAGTGGTCTGACGGTGAGGATCTGACAGCGGAGGATGTGGTGTGGTCGATCGAGACAGCCCAGCAGGCGGCGCAGGTCAACTCCATTTATACGACCGCATTCAGCTACATAGACTCCCTGACCTACGAGGATAATGTGATCACGATGGTTCTCACCTCTCCGTATTCGGATATGTCCGCGATCCTGGCGCAGTTCGCCATCCTGCCCAAGCACAGCCTGGAAGAAGCGGATCCTCTGACCATGGAGTCTGACGATTTCTGGACCGATCCGGTCTGCTCCGGTATGTACTGTGTCGATGAACTGAACGTGGGCAACTATTTCACGATGAAGATCAACGAGAACTATGAGGGAGACGCCCCCAAGATCGAGAGCATTCAGGTTTCCTTCGTATCTGATTATGTGACAGCGGCGCAGTCCGGCATCGCTGACTATGTATTTGGAAATGATACTAACCTTGTGGAAGCGCTTGACGCCATGGATAACTACACCGGTTACTCCATCGACCAGCTCTTCTATAAGTACTTCATCTTCAATATGTCCGGTACCGATGGCAATGAGAACGAGGCCATGCAGAGTGTGGAAGTCCGTAAGGCTCTGATGGAAGCCATCGACCGTGCGGCGCTGGCGGCGCTGTATCCGAGCGCGGCTCTGCTCGACAGTGGTGTGCCGAGAACAGACGATGCCTATGACGGATATGAGTGGACCTATGATCTGGATCAGGCCAAGGCGGATCTGGAGGCTTCCGGCTATGACATGAGCCGCACGCTGCGCATCTGCTACTACAACAACGATCAGACCTCTGTCGACCTGATCAACGCGGTGGTCTACTATCTGGAGCAGCTGGGCCTGACGGTGGAAGCGACCCTTTCCAACGACGGTACGACCGACCTGTTCACGACCCGTGATTATGATATCGGCTTCAAGGGCAAGAGCGCTTTCTCCATCAGCGAGTGGTACACCGAGTACCTGAGCACCGACAGCCTGTTCTGCGGTATCTTCGGCGGCGATTCTGATTTCGATGAGCCTGTTGCTGCGCTGCAGGCCGCGACCGACACCGAGAGCCGCAATGAAGCGCTGGCAACTCTGCAGGCGCTGGAAGAAGAGAAGGTCTACAAGGTTCCCATGTTCACCGTGGGTGTGAATGTGTACGTCAGCGACAATGTAAAGGTGCCCGACGGCGTGGAATTCTGCAATCCCTACTATTCCTGCGACCTCGACTTCGCGAACTGGGAGCTGAACTAATCATCAGAACCATGCCACCCGCATCTTCTGCCCTGTAACGGGAATCGAACGATAACCCGGAGGAGGGAGAGACGCATGTTTAAAATCTTCGCGTCTCTTCCTCCTCTTTTTACTATGAAAGCCCAAGAATTCAAGCCGCCAGGCGCAGAATGATTGGTTGCTTTCATGTATGCATGCGGCGCTTAGCGAAATGGAGCCGTAGGCGAACATTGAGCTTAGCAGAGTCGCTCCCTATCCGAAACGGAGTGAGAAAAATATGGTCAAATACATCGTCAAAAAACTGCTGATGATGATCCCCATGCTACTGGTCATCAGCTTTATTGTCTACATGGGGTTACGCGCCACCGGCGTTGACCCGATCAACTTCCTGGTCAGCCCGGAAGTCCTCTCCGCCAATGCGGAGAACGTGGAGGCTCTTCGTGAGAGCCTGGGGCTGAACGATCCGCTTGTGGTTCAGTACGTTCGCTGGCTGGGCGATATCCTGCACGGCGACCTGGGCTACTCTCTGGACGGCACCTCCATCTCCGCAACCATCGCGACCCGCCTTCCCTACACGCTTGAACTGGCCGGTTATTCGCTGCTTTTCAGCACCATCATCGGTATCGGCATCGGCATCATCAGCGCCATCCGTCAGAACGGCATTGTGGATTATATCGGCCGTGTGCTGGCTGTCGTCGGTCAGGCGATCCCGCAGTTCCTGGTGGGCATCCTGCTTATCGAGATTTTCGCGATCAAGCTGGGCTGGTTCCCGACGGCAAACCGTGTGGATCCCAATGCGACGAATGCCTTTGTGGACGCTTTCAGGCATCTGTTCCTGCCCGTCGTGACACTGACCATCGGCATGGTGGCTGTGCTCATGCGTTACGCGCGGAATACCATGCTGGATGTGCTGAACAGTGACTACATCAAGACGGCCCGTTCCAAGGGAATTCCGGAGTGGAAGGGCTACATGACGCACGGCTTCCGTAACGCCATGAATCCGGTGCTCGTGATTCTGCTGTTCCGTATTCCTGGTCTGATCGGCGGTTCCGTGGTTATCGAGACTGTGTTCTCCTACCCGGGCATCGGCATCACCATGACGAATGCCATCACCAGCGGCGACTACCCGGTGGTGCTGGTTACGACCCTGATTATTGCAGCGACCATGCTGATCTGTTCCTTCCTGGTCGATGTGTTCAATGCTCTGCTGGATCCCCGGGTCCGGCTGGGTGAGTGATGAAAGGAGGTCCTGAAAAAATGAATGAAGCAACAGTAAGCATCAAAGATCAAAATAAGGCGGCTTCCTCCTCTCGTCTGAAGAAAAATATTCGTAAATTTGCCAATAACAGGCTGGCTGTGCTGGGCCTGGTCATCGTCGTGATCATGACCGTTGCTTGTGTCGTGGCCTTCATCGCCGGGATTGATTACCGGACGCCGGATCTGACGGCGACGCGGACAGCTCCCGATTCCTCGCACATTTTCGGTACAGATACCATCGGCCGTGACCTGCTGGCGCGTGTCCTGGTGGGCGGCTGTTATTCGATCTTCATCGGCCTGTTCAGCGCTGTGGTCAGCAATGGTCTGGGCGCCATCCTGGGCGCCATCGCCGGGTATTTCGGCGGCTGGGTGGACTCCGTTCTGGTGCGGATCTCCGAGATTTTTCAGGCGTTTCCGCAGCTGGTGCTGGTTATGATGCTGATCGCCATCTTCAACACCCGCGGCCTGGGAAATCTGCTCTTTATCTTCGTCATTACAGGCTGGATGACCACCTTCCGGATGGTGCGCAACGAGTACATGACGCTGAAGAATGAGACCTATGTTAAGGTCTGCGAAGCTTTCGGCATGAAGAGCAGCAACATCATGTTCAAGCAGATCCTGCCCAATGTCATGACCCCCATCATCGTGTCCGTGACCACCAACGTGGCGTATTTCATCCTGCAGGAGGCCTCCCTGAGCTTCATCGGTCTGGGCGTTGCCGACTCCACGCCGACCTGGGGCAATATCCTCAATGCGGCGAAGAGTCTGACTGTCGTGCAGAACCAGTGGTGGATCTGGGTATTCCCCGGCGCGGCCATCAGTCTGTTTGTCCTGGCCATCAATTTCCTGGGCGATGGTCTGCGGGATGTGCTGGACGCCAAGCAGCAGTGAGGAGGGCAGAATGGATAACAGAGAAATCATTTTAGACGTAAAGAACCTGAATACGAGCTTTGTCTCGGAAAAGAAGAAAACCCGTATCGTGAAAAACGTCTCCTTCCAGGTGAAGCGCGGCACGACGCTGGCTGTGGTGGGTGAGTCCGGCTGCGGCAAGAGCGTGACCATGAATTCCATCATGCGCTTCCTGGGACGCAATGCTATCGTGGAGGCGGACAGCATTCAGTACAACAGCCTGCATGACGATCAGGTGAAGGAATATCATCTGGAGAAATATGAGAAGCCCAACTGTGCGGAAATGCGCGCCCTGCGCGGTCCGGAGATGAGTATGGTCTTCCAGGATCCCATGTCCAGCCTGAATCCCGTTTACAAGGTGGGCGATCAGGTTGCGGAGGGACTGCTTGAGCATAACAAGGGCATGAGCAAGAAGGAAGCCCGGGAGAAGGTCCTCGAGATGTTCCGCAAGCTGGGGATCCCGGATCCTGAGGAGCGGATCGACAGCTATCCGCACCAGTTCTCCGGCGGCATGAAGCAGCGTGTAGTCATCGCCATCGCCATGATCTGCAACCCCGAGCTCATCATCTGTGACGAGCCGACGACCGCTCTGGATGTGACGATTCAGGCCCAGATCATGGAGCTGCTCAAAGCGATGCAGGTGAACGAGGGCAAGAGCATCGTCCTGATCACCCATAACATGGGTCTGGTGGCGGAGATGGCCGATGAGGTGTGTGTCATGTACATGGGCCGCGTCGTGGAATTCGGCAGCCTGGAGCAGATCTTTGACCACACAAGTCATCCCTATACGCAGGCTCTGCTGCGCAGCGTGCCGGTGCTGGGCCTCGCCGACGGTCAGAAGCTTGAGACGATCCCCGGTTCGACACCCAACCCGGCGGACCTGAAGGGCGGCTGCGAGTTCGCGGATCGCTGTCCCTTCTGCACCGACGCCTGCCGTGAGAAGGACATCCCCATGTTCGAAATCACGCCGGGTCATCGTGTGCGCTGCCTGAAATTCCAGGATTCCCCGGAGGTGATGTGAGATGAGTGAAAATAAAAAAGAAGTCATTTTTAAGGTAGAAGACCTGTGTACCTGGTTTCCCATCACCCAGGGAGCGTTCAAGAAGGTGGTCGGCTATGTGAAGGCTGTGGACGGTATCAGCCTCGATGTCTACAAGGGAGAGACTCTGGGCATTGTGGGCGAGTCCGGCTGCGGAAAATCCACGTTGGGCAAGACTATGATGATGCTGGAGAAGGCCACCGGCGGACAGGGGCGGCTCAACTATGACGGCGAATTCAAGCATATCACGAAATTTAATTCTCAGGCGATGTTCGAGTTCCGCAAGGAAGTGCAGATGGTGTTCCAGGATCCCTATTCGGCTCTGAACCCGCAGAAGAAGATCTACACCTCCTTTGAGGAGCCTCTGAAGGTTCATGGCGTGAAGAGCGAGAAGGAACGCGAGGACATCATGGAGCGGGTGCTGAAGATGGTCAACATCCAGCCCGACTACCTGATGCGCTTCCCGCACGAGTTCTCCGGCGGACAGCGTCAGCGTCTGTGTATCGCCCGGGCGCTGGAGGTCATGCCCAAGGTGCTGATCTGTGATGAGCCCGTGTCCGCTCTGGATGTGTCCATTCAGGCGCAGGTGCTGAACCTGATGAAGGACATTCAGAAGGAAATGGATCTGACCTACCTCTTCATCGCCCACGACCTCAGCGTGGTCCAGTATATGTCGGATCGCATCATGGTCATGTATCTGGGACGTGTGGTGGAGGTCGCCGATTCCAGGGCATTGTATGACGAGCCGCTGCACCCGTATACCCGGGCGCTGCTGTCGGCCATTCCGGTGCCGGATATCCACAAGACGAAGAAGCGTCAGGTGCTGGAGGGCGAGGTGCCGAGCCCGATCCACAAGCCGTCCGGCTGCCCGTTCCACACGCGCTGCCCTAACTGCATGGAGCGCTGCAAGACCGAGGTGCCGACGCTGCATGTGCAGAATCCGGAGAACGGACATATGGTGTCCTGCCATCTCTACGACTGAGCGGAGGCGCGCTTTTAACATGAAGGAGAGTGCGGTGCGGCTGCCGCGGGAGGAGTGCTGCGACGTCCTGGTGGTCGGCGGCGGAATCGCCGGTCTGCTGGCCGCCCTGCGGGTAGCCGGGGACGGTGCAGCCGTCACACTGGCGGCCGCAGGAGGTCTCTTCTCCGGCTCCAGCTTCTACCCGGGAACCTGGGGGTTGGGCCTGGTGGGGCCGGACGGCCGGGACGATGAGGCGGACCTGATCCGAACCATCCGGGAGGTCGGCTGCGGCATGGCCGTGCCGGAGATGGTGGAGACCTTTGTGCGGGGCATCGCCCCGGCCATCGGGGAACTGCGCACAATGGGCGTGCGGCTGCGCCGCGCCGCACATAATGATCAGAAAGAATTTATCCCCTGCTTTGATCATAAGCACCGGGACTGGAACGGTCTCGAATATGACAGTGTCCGGAAGATCCTGGGAGCCCGGCTTGCGGAGCTGGGTGTCCGGATCCGGAACGGCTGCGAAGTGCTGGAACTTGTGCGGAACGGAGAGCGGGTCTGCGGTGCCGTAGTGCTTCAGGACGGAAGGCTGCGGTTCCTGGGATGCCGGGCGCTGGTCCTTGCGACCGGCGGCTATGGCAGCCTGTTCCGCCGTCACCTTTGCACAGAGGATGTGGCCGGACAGGGACAGGCTCTGGCTCTGGAGGCCGGGGCTTCCCTGGTGAATATGGAGTTCATGCAGATGATGCCGGGGTTCCTGTCCCCGGCGCCCAAAACCATTTTCAATGAAAAAACGTTCCGCTTCGTCCGGCTGTGTCGGGCAGACGGGACACCTCTGCTGCCGGAGGGTCCGGAGACAGAGCGCCTGCTGGCGCTGCGCTCCACCCACGGTCCCTTCACGGCGCGGCTGGAGTCAAGAGCCGTGGATATCGCTCTATTTCAGGCGTGCCGGGAGGAGGCGGAGGGAGTGACCGTCACCTATGCGCCGGAGCTGCGGCAGGATATGCCGGAGTTTATCACCACCTATTTTGACTGGCTGGAGCGGGAGAAGGGGATTACCCCTGAAATACCGATACACATTGACATTTTTGCCCACGCGGCCAACGGCGGGATCGCCATCCGCCCGGATGCATCGACCGGTGTCCCCGGGCTGTTCGCCTGCGGGGAGGTGACCGGGGGGATGCACGGCGCGGACCGGATCGGCGGCCTGTCTACGGCGAACGGTCTGGTATTCGGCGGGATCGCCGGGCATGCGGCCGCGGCCTCCTGTATGGATGTGCCGGAACCGCCGTCATCCTGTCTGATGCAGGGATGGGCGATGCCGAGACTGTCAGAGCGGACGCGCGCTTTGCGGGATGTGATGTCCCGTTCCGCGATGATTCTGCGGAGTGAAGAAGGACTGCGGGACGCCTGGGAGAGTCTGGAGGAGCTGGCTGATCGGGAGAGATGCCATCCTTCAGAGAACCCGCGGGAGATCGCGGCTGCTCGCCGGTGGGAGTGCCGTCTGACGACGGCGCAGTGTGTGCTTCTGGCAGCGCGGGCCCGGCGGGAGAGCCGGGGTTCCCACTACCGGGAAGATTTTCCGACAGAGAATCCTCTGTGCGGGCAGCCTGTCTTCCTGCACCGAGGGCAGAGAGGCGGGATTGTCCTCACAGAAAGCAGGCCATAAGCCAGCGGAGAGGGGAAAACGCCAGGAGAGTGTTCTTCCAAAGGTCGGGGGAACAATATATGCAGGAGCGAGACGGTCCCTGTAGGACCGTGAAGGAAAGGAATGAAACCATGTTAGAACTGTTGAAATTTCGCGCAGTTCATGCCTGGATTCAGGATGAACTGAAAGGAAGCGCTGATTTTTGGCTGAAATACGGTCTTGACCGCGAACACGGCGGCGTGTACACTTGTCTTGACCGGGAAGGAAAGATTTTCTCCACCGACAAGAGCGTGTGGATGCAGGGACGCTGCGGGTGGACGTATGCATTTCTGTGTTCGACCTACGGCACGCGGCCGGAATGGCTGGAAGCCAGCCGGAGCTGCCTGGACTTCATGGAAGAATACTGCATCAACCGTGAGGCCGGGAATCGGATGTATTTCACGGTGACGGCGGAGGGGAAGCCTCTGCGTCAGCGCCGCTATTGCTTCTCCGAGGGCTTTTATGCGATCGCGAACGCAGAATATTATCATGTGACCGGGGAGACGATTCGTCTGAAGCGTGCCCGGAAAGCATATGAACTGATTTATCAGCTGAATCATGGCATGATTCAGGATCCGACGGGACTGGGACCCAAGACAATCCCTGAGACCCGTTCCGGCCGTGCGTTGGGCGATACGATGATCTATCTGAATATCACGGCGGTGATGCGCCGTTGCGATCCGGAGCGCAAGGTCCTCTATGATATACGGGCCAAAGAGTGTGTGGACACGATTTTCCGTTATCATCACAAGCCGGAGCTTCGCTGCACGCTGGAAACCGTGGGGCTGGACGGAACGCCGCAGCTGGAGCATTCGGCGGGGCGTGTGGTCAATCCCGGCCACGACATCGAGTGCAGCTGGTTCCTTATGGAGGAAGCCGCCTATCAGGGCAACGATGCGCTGCGGGCGGACGCCATGCGGGTCTTTGACTATGCGATCGAGGGCGGCTGGGATAAGGAATACGGCGGG
The DNA here is from genome assembly GCA_021202715.1 of Lachnospiraceae bacterium. Taxonomy (GTDB): domain Bacteria; phylum Bacillota; class Clostridia; order Lachnospirales; family Lachnospiraceae; genus UBA3305. Next base: position 1,315 of record JAJQCL010000020.1, on the reverse strand, counting down.
CTTCTGTATTTTATTGATTGTCTGGGACGTCCGCCGGAATCCTATGAGCACGACATGAAGCTGTGGTGGCCTCATAATGAAATCCTCATCGCTTCGCTGATGATCTATCGGGATACGGGAGAGGAAAAATATCTGGACCGCTTTTATCAGACTGTCGACTATTGCCGGGAGCATTTTGCTGATCCGGAGTACGGAGAATGGTATGGTTATCTGCGCCGGGACGGTCTCCCCACGCAGCCGGCCTGCAAGGGCTGTACCTTCAAGGGTCCTTTCCACGTGCCGCGCAGCCTGATTCTGGTGGATCAGATGATGACGGAGATCGAGGCGAGAGCCGTCTCCGGGCAGGAAGAGTAAAGGAGCAGGAATGGCAGGAAACCCTCTGGAAGAGAACATCATTGTCAAACTGAACAACAGTTATTATCATCTGACGGCTTCGGAGAAGAAGGTGGCGGATTATGTGCTGAGCCACAAACGGCAGGTACAGTTTATGTCCATCTCGGAGCTGGCCGACGAGTGCGGTGTGGCGGAGGCGACGATCTCCCGCTTCTGCCGCAGGCAGAAACTTCATGGCTACAACGCGTTCAAACTGGCGCTGGCCAAGGAGACAGCCCGGGAGGAGGCCAGTGCTGCGGTTTCCGCGGAGCCGGAGGCGACAGCGGCACTGCCCGCAGAGGCGGAGGAGGACGCGGTTCTTGAAATGAGCCGGAAGCAGTATGCCGAATATACGGCGGCTCTGAGTCAGACGATGGCGCAGATCCGGCCGGAGTGCATTCGCGAGGCGGTCGACCTGCTGCTGCAGGCGGACAAGGTGTTCTGTATGGGACAGGGGGGATCCATGGTCATGGCGCAGGAGGCGGCACATCTGTTTTCCACCTTGTCGCCCCGCTTCTTCAGCATACCGGATTCGCATCTACAGGCTTCGGCGGCTGCACTGCTCACGCCCCGGGACGTATTGTTTTTCTTTTCTTACTCCGGCTCTACGAAGGATATCGTGGACATCATGGCGCTGGCCAGGAAGCGGGGGGCGAAGAGCATCCTGATTACCCGGTTTGCCAAGTCGCCGGGGGCGGCCTGTGCCGATGTGGTGCTGCAGTGCGGGTCCAATGAAGGGCCTCTGCAGCTGGGGACGGTGGCAGCCCGTATGGCGCAGCTCTTTCTGGTGGACATTCTCTATCAGGAGATGTGCCTGCGAAATCCGGAAGAAGCCCGGGTCAGCCGTGAGCGAATTGCTGACGCACTGGCGGACAAACACTTATAGACATAGTGAACGACAAAAATATTTGTCGTTCACTATAAAAATGATGCACACGATCGC